>JBDRPB010000041.1:0-9824 GCA_043809485.1 Pseudomonadota bacterium
ACCAGCGGACCTGGCTTTTCCCTGATGCAGGAAGCCATAGGCTATGCAGTAATGGCCGAAGTCCCTTCAGTGGTAGTTAACGTGCAGCGTGGAGGTCCCAGCACAGGCCTTCCCACTGCCGTAGCCCAGGGAGACGTCATGCAGGCCCGATGGGGCACCCACGGCGACCATTCGATCATTGCCCTGACCGCATCCAATCTGAGGGACGTGTTTCTAATGACAGTGGAGGCATTTAACCTGGCCGAAACATTTCGGACGCCTGTTGTCCTTCTGTTTGACGAGGTTGTGGCCCATATGCGTGAGAAAGTTGTGATTCCCCAGCCCGGCGACTTTGAAGTAGTTGAACGTCTTCGCACGTCGGTACCCGGAGGGACCGATTATCACCCATACCTGACGCGTGAAGACGGCAGACTTCCCATGAGTGACTTCGGAGGAGTACATCGTTACAACGTGACCGGCCTGGTCCACGACATGTGGGGTTTTCCGTCCACAAATCCGAAGATTGCCTATGATCTGCTTCATCATTTGGTGGACAAGTTGGAAAATCGGGCGGATAACATCGCCCGATACAAGGAGTATTTCACCGAGGATGCTGATATACTATTGATCTCTTACGGGAGCTCGGCCAGAAGCGCACTTCAGATGGTGGAAGATCGCCGGCAGCGAGGGGTAAAGGTTGGCTTATTAGAATTGCAAAGCCTGTGGCCCTTCCCCAAAGAAACCGTGCGAGAAAAATGCGAAGGCCACAGCCATGTGCTGGTTGTTGAGATGAACATGGGTCAGATTTGCCAGGAAGTAAAAAAGGCTGTGTCAAGGCCTGAAAAGGTGTATCTGGCCAATCGATTCGATGGAATTTTTATTTCTCATACAGACATCCTGCAAATACTTAACTTGATTCTGGGAAAAGGGGTGTAAGATGACAGCCAAAGATTATCTGCGCCAGCGTTTCTTTCCGCAAATCTGGTGCCCCGGATGCGGCCATGGGATTATCATGGGAAACATGATACGGGCCATTGACCAACTCGGGCTTGATAAGAATGAAGTTGTGGTAGTTTCCGGAATTGGGTGTTCTTCCCGCATGCCCGGGTATGTGGATTTTCACTCCCTGCACACACTTCACGGCAGGGCCCTTGCTTTTGCCATGGGGGTAAAGATGGGGCGTCCTGAACTGACGGTCATTGTGCCTATGGGCGATGGCGACGCAGCAGCAATCGGGGGAAATCATCTTATCCATGCCGCACGCCGCAACATCGACCTGACTGCCATCATCATGAATAACAGCATATACGGGATGACGGGCGGGCAGTTTTCTCCAATGACTCCTTTTGGTGACAGGGGCACAACGGCCCCCACAGGTACAATTGACCATGCCTTTGATCTTGTTGAATTGGCCAAAGGGGCGGGCGCATCATTTGTTGCCCGAACGACCACCTACCATGTAAAGGAAATGATCAAAATCATTGCCAGGGCCATTAAACATAAAGGCTTTTCAATGGTTGAAGTTATGTCCCAATGCCCAACCTATTATGGCAGAAAAAACAAACTTGGGAGCGCCGTGGATATGATGAACAGCTATAAGGAGGGGACTACTTCTATCGGCTCAAAGAAGAAGGCCGAACATCCCGAATTGATTGAACGGGGTATTTTCCTGGAGGAGGAGCGTCCCGAATATTCAGCCTCCTATTCGGCGCTTGTCAAGAAAAGTCAGGGTTAGAAACTAACAGCAAGCAAATTGCCTTGAGGACATATATTATGGAGACTACAGGAGTCGTTTTAAGTGGTTCAGGAGGACAGGGTGTCATTACAGCTGCCATCATCCTGGGAGAAGCGGCAGCCATATATGAAGACTTGAACGCCGTTCAGACCCAGTCTTATGGCCCGGAGGCCCGAGGCGGGGCCACAAGGTCAGATGTAGTTATATCAGAGAAACCAATTTATTATCCAAAGGTTATTAGCCCTCATTTTCTGGTGTGTCTGACCCAGGAAGCCTATAATAAATATTCAGGTCTTATTAGGCCGGGGGGGCTCTTATTAACCGATAGCCACTATATAAAAAAAGCAACCAAAGTGGATGCCCATTACGTTGCACTGCCTATGTATGAGACGGTCATGGAGAAAATCGGGAAGCCCATCGTATTTAACATCTGTATGCTGGGCGCATTTATTGGCCTGGCCGGTCTGGTCAAGGCCGCCTCGATCATGAAAGTCCTGGAAGCCAAAATCCCGACCGGCTTCCTTGAAATGAACAAACAGGCCCTTGAGATCGGGTTAAAATTGGCAAAAAAACATTAACGGATTAATTTCTTAACAAAACCGATGATATCCTGTTGATATCCCAAATACCTTTCGCAGAATTCCCTCTCGTTTTTGAAATCCATTATGTAGAGAAAATAGCTTAAGTCCCACTGCCCCATGATGTACAGGGTCTTTCGTACATTAAAGACCTTCAGCATAAAATCGACCGCGGGGAGAAGATGCCGATAATTTTTTCTTAATAAACCCATATCTGTCCGTTGACCATTGTCATGAAGTATATGGAGTAAAGGTAAAACCCCCCTTCGGAACACGTACTTTATACCTTCATACGGCTTTATTGCTTCGATAAAATCCTTATAGGCCTTTTTGCGACACAGGAGCTTAAGCCTTTTGTTGTTTAAAAACTCCAGCTCCCTGGGGAAGTAATTACCCCTCAGATATGATATATAATCTTTTTTAATTTTAGCCCTTTTCTCCCCCAATATGTAGGCCTTGATGTTAGGATATCCCCTTTTTCTCTTGTGTGGGAGACTACTCGTCCGGCTCTTGAATCGTTCCATGACCTCCCGGCTTCCAATAAAACGGATAGAAAAAGCCCACGGATAATGAAAGAACTGCGGCTCAAACAATCTGTTACCCGTCTCGGTGCGCAACTCATCTATATAATTGATATAATTAAAGAAGTCGTTAAAAGAAATAAGGCTTTCCCCATCATAGTTGCCCAGGTAAAAATAATTTATATGATGCGGGAGGAAGGATTCATCCACATCCAGATCACAGATTCGCTTGAATTCATTTTTCAGGACCCGTTTCAGTATGTCATATTCCTCTTTCCTTTCTCCATCGTAAAGAAAGATGCAGTCAATATCACTGGTAAACCCTATGGCCCCGCTGCCTATGCCCCCATATATACCGATTAGAATCGGCTGATCCTGGATATCCAGTTCTAATTTAATGCGATCAAAGAGCCCTTTGATCAACCGGAGGTGGACATCTGCATAAAGTTGTGCCGTTCGAAATCCTCTCCCCCGCCTTCTGAGCTGTTCCCGATAGATCATATTGATCTCTTTCTTGAATTCCTGCTCTATGGGGTCATTTCCCTCATTGACTATGATATTAAGAAGGTTGAGTACTTTTTTTTGGTACTCAGGGGTGATCTTTTCTCCGTAACGCTGTTTGATCCAGAAAACATTTTCTGCCTTCATGTCTTCGGTGGCAGAAATGATCGCTCTCTCAATATTCATTCCTGCCAATGACAGGGCCCACGAAATCTTGTGGAGAAGCCCTTTTTTATTAGAGGTATTAACGGTGAGGATAGACTGGTCGTCGTTGATGTTCTTAAACTTAGGGACAATTTGATCTCGTATTACCTCACGTTTTTTCTCCCACAGAAAGATCTCCTTTTCGATATTAGTGTCACCTTTCAATACCTTTTGGAGTGATTCAAAGAGCATATTTTCAAGAAGCGCTGGCTCGTATTTTTGAGGGATCCTGATTTTATAAAGGTCTGTTACTACCCCATCCCGTATATTGATTTCTGCCTCCAGGATGTGGCAATCGTGGATGGTTAAAATCCCCGCCACCTTGCTGAGAAGAAAAGGTTTGTCAAAAGTACTGACAAAACAAAGCGCCTCCCTTCTACTCAGAGGGACCAATTTAACCCCTAAAAATGAATCTTTGTACGAACTCTCTTTCATCAGCCCTTTTTCCTGCAAAATCCCCCCAACCCCCCTTTACTAAAGGGGGGCGAGGGGCAATTTTGCCTTTTTCTTCTTTTTCCCGAGATTCTCCCTGAGAATATTTTTCGTCTTAGCAATCTCCTGCTTCGTCACTGTCTTTCTAAGCTCTTCCATCCTTGCCATGACCTGGGAAAAACGGATTCCTTCAGCCGCACTGATCCATTCCAGTTGGAGCCGTTCTTTCCTCAGCCCCCACTTCTCCATTTTCTTCCAGATCTTTTCAACTCTCTTCTTGGTCCAGTGGTTAGCATCAATGTAATGGCAGTCACCAAAATGACAGCCTGAAATCAGGACTACCGGGGCCCCTGCCTCAAAGGCCTTCCAGATGAACTTCTCATCCACCCGGCCGGAACACATGGTTCGGATCAGGCGTATATTTGTCGGGTAATTCAAACGAGCTACCCCTGCGGAATCAGCCCCTGCATACGAGCACCAGTTGCAGGCAAAGCAGACCACTTTTTCCCTGGGCTCCTTTTCCAAAATTGCATGGACCTGGGACAGGATCTGGGTGTCGGTAAAGTGGTTCATTTCAATTGCATCAAAAGGGCACTCGGCTGCACAGGTGCCGCACCCGGCGCAGGCCGCCTCTATCACAACTGCCGGCCTTTTGTTCTTCTCATCAACCGTGATGGCATTGTATGGGCAGACTCTGGCACATATGCCGCAGGATGTACACTTATCCTCATCTACTCTACTTGTGATGGCCTCAACAGTAATTTTACCCGGAGACATCAACCTGGCTGCCCTCGCGGCGGCAGCAGAAGCTTGAGTCACGGCATCCTTGATATCCTTCGGGGACTCGGCCGTACCTGCGAAGAAGATTCCCGCGGAGGCAGAATCCACGGGCTGGAGTTTCGGATGGGCCTCAAGGTAAAACCCATCTGAGGTCTTTTGCAGGGCAAGCATTTCCTGGATTTTGTTCATATCTTCCGAGGGGACCAGTCCCTGGGAGAGGACAACCATCTCCACATGATGCCTTTCAAGGTGATCGGTCGAGGTATTTTCCACGAAAAGCTTTAAATCGTGAGATCCCGGATCTTCCTGTACATCTCCGGGAAGCCCCCTGATATACTTGACTCCTTTGCCTTTGGAGCGCTGGAAAAGATCTTCAAAGCCCTTACCAAAGGCTCTGATATCGATGTAGAAGACCTTCACCTCCATATCAGGGTAATGTTCTTTGAGCATAAGGGTATCCTTTATGGTATTCATGCAGCAGATATTGCTGCAATAAGGATTTGCCTTTTCATTGCCTGGAGACCGTGAGCCAACGCATTGAATAAACGCAACCGATTTGGGAACCTTGAGGTCGCTGAGACGGACCACTTCCCCCTTGGTCGGACCACCGGCATTGATCAGGCGCTCAAACTCTATCGTGGTTACCATGTTGGGGAAGCGGGTATAGCCGTATTCGTCTAAGGGTGTGGGGTCATAGGGCTCCATTCCGGTAGCCACCACAATGGTTCCCGCTTTAAAAGTCAACTCTTCATCTTGCGCATCGTAATCAATACATCCCTTCTCGCAGGCCTCTTTGCACTTGCCACAGATTAGCGGGTCCTGCCCCAGGCAATCGAGAGGATTCAGCACATAGGCAGATGGCACAGCCTGGGGAAAAGGTATGAAGATGGCCTTACGGGAGCTCAAGCCTATTTCAAACTCATCGGGCTTCAATACCGGGCAGGCCTGTGAACAGTCCCCGCATGCAGTACACTCATTTTCGTTCACATAACGTGCTCTTTTCTGAACAGTTACCTCGAAATTACCCACATATCCCTTGATGCTCTTAATCTCGCTCAAGGTCATCAACTCAATCCTGGGATGTCGACCGACATCCGTCATCTTCGGACCGAGAATTCAGATGGAACAGTCCATGGTTGGATATGTCTTATCCAATTGGGCCATAACCCCGCCAATGGAGGGTTTTTTCTCGACCAAATAGACATGAAAACCATTGTCGGCAAGGTCGAGGGCAGCTTGAATGCCTGCAACGCCAGCGCCGATAACCAGGCTCTTCTGGGTTACCGGAACCTCCAGTTCCTCAAGGGGTCTCAACAGCCTCACACGGGAGACGGCCATCTTCACGAGGTCCTTTGCCTTCTCGGTGGCATCTTTTTTCTCATGGGGATGGACCCATGAGCATTGCTCGCGGATGTTGGCCATCTCGAAGAGGTATTGGTTGAGTCCGGCTTCAACACACATCTGCCGAAAGGTGGGTTCATGAAGCCTTGGGGAACAGGAAGCCACAACCACCCTGTTAAGGCTCAGTTCCTTTATGTCCTGTTTGACCAGTTGTTGGCCAGGGTCAGAACACATGTAGGAATAGGATCGGGAGACAGCAACTCCCTCAAGGCCCTCTGCCCATTCGGCCACGGCCTCACAATCTACGACAGCAGCTATGTTCAAACCACATTGGCAAATGTAGACCCCTACTCGGATCTCTTCCTCCGGGGCCTTCAATGCCTGCACAATAGTCATGGGTTAACCTCCTAACTGCTTCATTCAATCGATTCTGCAATAACTGAAGAAATATCCAGGATCTTCATACGAAGATCCTGAAGGCGGTTTACATCTCTCATGGCGCAGGTGAGATGCACCTGGCATTTTGGACACGCTGTTACCATCAGATCTGCTTGTGTTCCCTTGGCCTCCAGGAGGCGTTCGACCTGCATCTGTTTACTATATCTATCGCAGTTAAGCCATGCTGAGTTTCCACAGCACCAGGCACCGGGGCCAAAATGAGGCATTTCTCGAAGTTCCAGTATTTGCCCTAAAAGCTCCCTGGGAGCATCGTAGACCCCCTGGAAACGACCCAGCCGGCAAGGGTCTTGATATGTGGCAATTTTATCTATACTTCTCCCGGTAATAAAACCGGTCATTTTCAGATACTCACTCAAATGCATTACCTCAAAGGGAAAGGGCTCCGATGAATCCGGGTAAAGATATTTCAGGACATAACTACACTCCCCGCAGGCCGTGATGATGGTCTTTACCCCGGCTTTCTTAAAGGATTCCATGTTGAAAAGGCGAAGTTTATGGAACGATTCCCCGTCCCCTGTCCAAATGAGGTCATGACCGCAACACCGTTCATCTGGCAATACCACTGGCTCAATACCCAGTGAGTTGAGGATCTTTACAGTATCGACAGCAATCTTCACTAAGCTAACGCTCATGTCAGAAAAAAAAGTCTCGAAATAGGGCAGGCAACCGACAAAATAGAGGATCTCCCCGCGGGACGATACCTTAAGATCCGGTGTGATCCAGTCCAGGCGATTTTGAATTAATCCAGGGGCTGTCTGCATCCGCATCAAACCATGCAAAGCCCCACCATGACTCAGATGGCCCTTGAAATCCTCCCGTGCATAAAGTGGGCGTATGGTCCGAATGAATTCGGTAAAAGAGATCCCCACAGGACAGCGTTCATCACAGAGGCCACAGGTAAGACATGCCCAGGCCTTTTCCCTGACGTATTCGGAATCAATTCCTTGTTCAATGGCATATTTTGCCATAAGACGCGGGGAAAAATCCCGGTCTACCTGGGCCAGGGGGCAGGCTCCAGTGCATTTGCCGCATTCAACGCAATGAAAGACCTGAAATTTTTCTATAAGCTGGTTTAAGGTGTTATTTTTATCCAAAAGAGATCCCCTATCATCGACAAAATTGCTGTATGGTGCTTTGTTAATCGCCTATCGGCGATTTTTCCAGTTTATAAACTTTTTTCGCAAATGACTCCATTTCCTCAAAAAGCCTGTTTTGCTCATCAAAGGAATATTGCAAGGTTGAGAACCGCTCGGGTTCCAATCCCAGAATATGTATAAGCCCATGAACGGACCCCGCCATTTTTTTTGCCTGCCCCGGGCCTGGACCATACCGGCATTCTTTATCCTTACATCCCATAATCAGAACCCCCTCCGCGCCCCTCTCAAAGGCAAAAAGCACCATCGCAGGGTCTATACGTCCCGTACACATCAGCTTGACTGGATAAATAGGGTAGGGAAACGAGTGCCCGGACTTGCATAGATCCATGTAACACCGGTAGGGTGCCCAGTTACAAAAAAAGGCCAAAATAGGTCCTTTGCTATCCAAGGAATGCATTTATCACCTTTTCAAAGTACCCCTGTTCATACTCAGGGATGCTGATGGCCCCTGTAGGGCATTCCGCGATACAACTTCCACACCCTGTGCAAAGACCTGGCTCGATCCAGCAGGAAGCCACCCCTCTGGTTGTCTCCTCAAGCCGCGCAGCACCTTCCGGACATATATCAGCGCATCTGCCACAACCACGGCAGAACTCGGAGTCCATGTGGGCCACAAGATATCCGGATGGCTCAGCCCTTCCAAAGGTACCTTCCAGTGCTTCGCTCGCTGCCGATTTTCCCAGGTCCTTATCTGGAATATTGCGCGCCTGGGGCCAAGACGCCATGTAGACGCCCGGGATGCCGGTCTCGAGGGTACCAAAGGCCCTGCTACTGCGTGCATGTAAGTCCCTTTCAAAAGCATCCCGCCTGTAAGGAATGTTTTTAAATTCATTACGCCCAAGCATGATAATACCCGCTTGAATCTTTTGATATCCGGGGTTTTTATCAAAAAAATTACGGTCTAAGTCACGCAGCCGTTTGCCCTTTCCCCGGGTCAATAAAGCATCACCCTTTTCAACGATCAGGGTGAAGTTTCCCCGCTGACCATCGAGTCTAATTGGTCTCACCGGCCAGACCGGATCGATCCCGCATTCTCGTAATTCCTCTTCAATTTCTTTGTCCACATCTTGATTCTCGACCACAACTACTGACGGGAATTGCTCTTTAAGACCTTTTGCTGCTGCAATACCAGTCTCCCCTGCCCCCAGGATAAGGGCTTGGGCATAAGGTTCTTCGCTGCTCACTGACAGGGTTTTGTGTTCTTTCAATTGCCAGAGCCCCGATTGAATGACCCTCCTAACATGTTCGATTTCCACTTTTCCGTCGTCTTTAAAAGGAATCAAACAGGTCTCCTTGATATTGACAAAAGCGATGTCTTTTGGGTCATATCCTCCTTGCCTGAATAGCCTGTTTTTCAACCTGATACGCTGGTCAGTGCAGGATTCGCAGGCAAAATCCAGATTACAGCAAACGCATGAAGCGATGAGGGCTCCGTTCAATCCCTTTTCGTGGATAACTTCTTCTATCCTGAGGCCTTTCTCCGGGTGGCATGCAGAAATCAAAACCTCTGCATGAGCAACACCCCGAAAACTCTTCAGAGGAGCTATCATCTCCTCCAGCAAGCCATCCTCATTCAATGTTTCATTGCAAGAGCAAAGGAAAATGCCGATCCTTAGATCTCCATCACCAAGGTCCCTTTTAGCGATGGGTTGTACTCTGGCAGGAGAAGTATTACTTAAAGCCTTCATCGCGGCAGTACGTCCCGCTATAATTGCCTTTGTCCAGGAACCTGTTTTCCCATAATTCTCAATCCGGATCACCCGGGAAGGATCAACTTCAGGAAGGGTCTGAGTGCGGTCGGACACAATAATCTGGTCAAAATTTGAAGACCAGCGTGTTGAGATTCTGTCATGCCTGATAGCCCCCAGATCACACGATATTTCGCATCGGAGGCACTCGCTGCATACCCCGCATTGAAGGCACCTGGAAGCCTCTTTCATTGCTTCTTTAACTGAAAAAGGGCCGATCACCTCATCGTTGTCCTTTACCCGCACAGAAACCTCTCTATGAGGGACCCGGCTTCGTCTCTGCTTTGGGATCCCTTTTGGGACAGGATCATATTCTTTACGGGACACCACAGCCCCTTCATCCGGGGCATTTCTACCTGCAGACTTCAGGGCATAAATAATACTCTGGG
>JBDRPB010000042.1:0-6522 GCA_043809485.1 Pseudomonadota bacterium
AAAGATTTCCCAAATACGAAGAAATTGCCTGCCTTTCTTCAAGCTTATATACTCTTTTCCACCCGAAAATGTGGATCTCAACGTAATCTCTCTCGAAAATTTAACGCGTAGGAAGCAGGAGAAAAGAACCTATGAGTCAAAAAAAACCAACAGGCTCTGTTATGGTCGTGGGGGCCGGTATCGCTGGCATCCAGGCCTCGTTAGACTTGGCTGATTCCGGCTATCTCGTTTATCTGGTGGAAAAAAATTCTGCCATTGGCGGTGTCATGGCCCAGCTGGACAAAACCTTCCCCACCAATGATTGCTCCATGTGCATCATTTCTCCAAAGCTGGTTGAATGTGGGAGGCATATCAACATCGACCTGCTGACCATGACAGATATTCTGGAAGTCACCGGTGAAGCAGGTAATTTTCAAGTGAAGCTCCTGGAAAGGCCCCGCTACATTGATATGGAAAAGTGTACGGCCTGTAACGATTGTGCAAAAGCATGTCCTATCGAGGTGCCGAATCTTTTTGACCAGGGGCTTAGAAATCGCCAGGCCGCGTACAAGCTTTATCCTCAAGCCATGCCCAGCGCCTATGCCATTGAAAAAAGGGGGACCGCTCCTTGCAAGGCGACGTGCCCGGCCCATGTAAGTATCCAGGGCTACATAGCGCTGATAAATAAAGGCAAATACAGGGAAGCCCTGGAACTTTTTAAAGAAGCCCACCCATTTCCAGCCATATGCGGTCGTGTCTGTCATCATCCTTGCGAGGAGATATGCACAAGGGGCGACATGGAAGAACCTATTGCCATTCAGCATCTCCATCGATTCCTGGCCGACCTGGATCTTTCAGAAGAGACTCGTTACATACCAGAGATAAAAGAGAAAAAAGATGAAAAAGTAGCAATTATAGGTTCTGGCCCGGCCGGACTAACTGTAGCTTACTACCTGGCCAGAGAAGGATATGAGGTCACAGTTTTTGAAAAACTGCCTGTTACCGGGGGATGATGGCCGTGGGAATTCCCGAATATCGCCTCCCAAGGGATGTCTTGGCAGCGGAAATCCAAGTAATCCTGGACATGGGGGTTGAGATCAGGACAAACATTACTTTCGGCAGTGATATTACCCTGGAGAGTCTAAAGACCGATGGCTATAGTGCCTTTTTCATGGCCACGGGACTTCACAAAAGCCGTATGTTGAATGTAGAAGGGGAAGACCTTCCTGCCGTCCTTCAAGGCGTTGATTTCCTTCGGGATGTAGCTCTTGGAAACAAGGTTGCTCTGGGAAAAAAGCTGATCGTCATAGGTGGTGGCAACGTCGCCATCGATGTGGCCTTGTGTGCGAGGCGCTTGGGAGCTGAGGATATTTCCCTGGTCTGCCTGGAAAAGCGGGAAGAGATGCCGGCATGGGAATACGAGATTGAGGACGCCCTTGAAGAAGGTGTCACCATCGTCAACAGTCTCGGACCAAAAAGATTCCTCCAAAAAGACGGACAACTCTCAGGTGTAGAATTTAAAAGATGTACCGCTGTATTTGACGAAAAGGGCACCTTTAACCCCAGCTATGATGAAACGGACCTGACCCCCCTTGAAGGTGATACGGTAATCGTGGCCATCGGGCAAGCCGCCGATCTCTCCTTTGCCGAACAGAACGGGATTAAGATCAGCCAAAAAGGAGGACTTGAAGCCGACCCCGTCACCCTGGAAACATCTATTCCCGGTGTTTTTGCCGGTGGCGACGTCTTTTATGGCCCCAAATCAATTGTAGAAGCCGTAGAGTCCGGAAAAGAAGCTGCAGAGAGCATTCATCGGTACCTGAATGGTGTTGACCTGAAGGAAGGCCGCGAAAAAGACTGGGCCTATGAGAAACCCAGTACCGAGGGAGAGGCCCACAAGCACAGAGCAACTATGAAAATCCTGCCCATCGATGAACGAAAGGGCAATTTCAAGGAAATTGCCCTTGGGTTTAGTGAAGAGACTGCAAGACAAGAAGCAGAGCGCTGTCTAAATTGCGGAATCTGTTCGGAATGCTATCAATGTGTTGATGCCTGTTTGGCCGGAGCTGTAAATCACAGCATGGCTCCAAAGGAAAGCACCTTAAAAGTGGGCGCCATTCTCCTTGCACCCGGTTTTATCCCCTTTGACCCCAGTTTATTTGATACCTACAACTACTCCAACCATCCCAATGTAGTTACAAGTATGGAGTTCGAACGAATTCTTTCCGCGTCCGGGCCTTTTGAAGGGCATCTTGTGAGACCATCGGATCACAAGGAGCCTGAAAAAATCGCATGGCTCCAGTGTGTAGGGTCCCGCGATATCAATCGCTGTGACCATGCTTACTGTTCCTCGGTCTGTTGCATGTATGCGATAAAGGAAGCGGTGATTGCCAAAGAGCACAGTAAAAAGGATCTGGATACGACTATCTTCTTTATGGATATGCGTACATATGGGAAGGATTTTGAGAAATATTACGTGAGAGCCGAAGAGGAGAGTGGCGTACGATTCGTTCGATCCAGAATTCACTCTATTGACCCACTGGAAGATGACAACCTGAAAATAACACATGCCACCGAGTCAGGTGAACTCAAAGAAGAGATCTTTGACATGGTCGTACTTTCTGTGGGTCTGGCGCCCAACCCGAATACAGTGAAACTGGCTGAAAAGCTGGGGGTTGAGTTGAACACCCATCAATATGCCGAAACGGGAAGTTTCACTCCTGTCAGCACCAACAAAGACGGGATATATCTATGCGGAGTCTTTCAAGGTCCCAAAGATATTCCTCAGTCAATCATGGAGGCCTCCGCGGCTGCCGCGGCTGCTGGAGAAGTACTGGCCAGCGCCAGAGGAACAATGGCACGCACAAAAGAGCTCCCCCCTGAACAGGACTTCTCTGGAGAGGAGGCGCGTATTGGCGTGTTTGTCTGCAACTGCGGTATCAACATCGGCGGAATTGCGGACGTGCCTGCCGTCAGAGATTACGCCGGGACCCTTCCCAATGTGGTTCATGTGGAAGACAACCTCTTTACCTGCTCTCAGGACACACAGGACAAGATGAAGGAGGTCATCAAGGAAAAGGGAATTAACCGCGTGGTAGTGGCATCCTGCTCCCCCCGCACCCACGAACCCCTCTTCCAGGAGACCATCCGGGATGCAGGTCTCAATAAATATCTCTTTGAGATGGCCAACATCCGTGATCAAAACACGTGGGTACATATGAATGACCCGGAAAAGGCCACCAATAAGGCCAAGGATCTGGTACGCATGGCCGTGGCCAAAGCAGCTCTTGTGGAACCCCTCCAGCAGATCACACTCGACGTAACGCCTTCCCTGCTGGTCATTGGCGGAGGTGTAGCCGGTATGGAGGCCGCTCTCAGTGCGGCGAAACAGGGGCATCAGGCATACCTGGTAGAAAAATCAGGCGAACTTGGCGGTATAGCCCGCAGGCTTCGTTCCACTTGGAAAGGAGAAGCGGTTGCCCCCTACCTTCAAAATCTCATTCAGCGGGTCCGGGATAACCCTCTGATACAGATTTTTCTCGAAACAAGCGCCAAAGATACAACAGGCATTATTGGCAATTTCACAACCACCCTGGCTCCTGTGAACGGCAAAGGTTCGTCCACGGTGATCGAGCATGGTGCTACCATCCTAACTACCGGGGGACAGGGATACAAACCCGAGGAGTACCTTTATGGAAAGCATCCCGATGTCCTCACCCATCTGGAACTTGATGATGCCATCACGACCGAGAACACTCGCATTAAAAAAGGAAAAAGCGCCGTATTCATCCAATGTGTTGGTTCCAGGGTACCTGAAAGGCCATATTGCAGTAAAACATGCTGTACGCACAGCCTGGAAAGCGCCTTGACGCTTAAGGAAATAAACCCGGGGATGGATGTCTACATACTCTATCGGGACATTCGCTCCTATGGCTTCCGAGAAGACCTTTACCGCGAGGCCAGGGAAAAAGGTGTTATTTTCATCCGTTATGACATGGAACATTTACCCAGGCTTGAAACAGTTGACGGGCAGAAACTCACTTTGGAAATCACGGACCATGTGCTGGGACGTCCCATCGAGTTATCACCCGACCTCGTAATACTTGCGACGGCGATTGTTCCAAATGAAAATAAAGAATTATTTGAATTATTCAAAGTGCCTGTTAATAGCGAGGGCTTCCTGATTGAAGCACACATGAAACTGAGACCGGTTGATTTTGCTTCTGACGGCATTTTTATGGCCGGCCTTGCCCATTATCCAAAACCACTGGATGAAAGCATAGCCCAGGCCAAGGCCGCTGTGGCCAGAGCCATGACCATCTTATCCAAGGAAGGTATCCTTGTTGGCGGAGTTGTGGCAGTAGTAAACCCGGATAAGTGCGCTGTCTGCGTGACCTGTGTCAGAACCTGTCCATATCACGCTCCGCGAATAGGTGACGAAGGACATGCAGTGATAGACCCGGCAGAATGTAGGGGATGCGGCGCTTGTGTGGCTGAATGTCCGGGTAAGGCGATTAGCCTGAAGCACTTCACTGATGAACAGATTATCGCCAAGACAGACGCCCTTTTTCAAGCTGTTTGAGTGGCCGAAGGGTAAAGCAGTCAATGAGTTGGGTGATTGAGTTGTAAAGAGATAATTTTCATACAACTCAACAATAGATAAAAGCGTGAGGAGGAAACATGGCAAAGAACTTTGAACCACAGATTCTCGCTTTTTGCTGCCAGTACTGAGCCTATTCGGCTGCGGACCTGGCAGGTTCCATGAGACTCTCTTATCCGAGTAATGTTAAAATCATTCAAGTACCCTGTACCGGGCGGGTGGATATCCTGCACCTTTTGAAGGCAATTGAGGACGGCGCTGACGGCGTTTACGTGGCAGGTTGTCTTGAAGGGGAATGTCACTTTATAGATGGCAACCTTAAGGCAAAAAGAAAGGTTGTGTATGTCAAAAAAACCCTTGAAGAGATAGGTCTTGAGCCCGAGCGGGTTGAGATGTTCAATCTGTCTGCCGGCGAAGGCCCGCGATTTGCCGAAATTGCAAGGGAAATGGTTCAAAGGATTAAAGAATTAGGCCCCAGCCCGGTAAATATGAAAAAAGCCGCATAAAGAGGTTAGACATGATAGTTGCTGATCGCAAATCACTGAACGAAATACTGGATATGATTAAGGATTTGAAAAAAATCCTGATCATCGGATGTAAAGGCTGTGTTACTGTCTGTAATGTTGGTGGGAGCAAAGAAGTGGGCATTCTCGCCTCTATTCTGAAGATCGCCCGAAAAAAAGAGGGGCACCCCTTAGAGGTGGATGAAAAAATCCTGGAAAGGCAGTGTGACCCTGAATACATTGAACAAATCAAGGACCAGGTTGAAGATTATGAGGCAGTCATATCCATGGCCTGTGGGGTAGGTCCCCAGTTCTTATCGGAACGTTATCCTGGGTGCCGTTTTTTTCCGGCCTTGAACACGACCTTTTTTGGGGGCGCTGTTCAACACGGGATCTGGGAAGAGAGATGTGCTGGCTGTGGAACATGCGTGATACACTATTTTGAAGGGATGTGCCCGATTGCCCGCTGCTCAAAGAGTCTGCTGAACGGGCCCTGCGGTGGCTCGGCAGGAGGCAAATGCGAGATATCCAAAGATGTGGACTGTATCTGGGATATAATTGTGAGAAAGAAAATGGAACAGGGTCGTCTGGATGATCTCCTGGAGTTTATGCCTGCAAAGGATTGGACAACTTCAAGGGATGGTGGGCCCAGGAAGAGCGTGAGGGAGGAGCTGGTACAATGAGCGATCTGAAATCGGGAAGTAACCTCGAAAAAGTCCTGAATGCTGGTCACTTTGCCTTTACCGGGGAGTGTGGGCCCCCCCAGGGTGCAAATGTGGAACGTCTTAAAGAAAAAATCCACCATTTAAAAGGTTGTGTGGATGCGGTGAATATCACAGACAACCAGACGGCGGTCGTGCGGATGTCCAGCTGGGCAGCCTCACTTGTTGTCTTACAAGAAGGGCTGGAACCCAATTTCCAGATGGTATGTCGCGATCGTAACCGCCTGGCAATACAGAGTGACATTCTCGGTATTTATGCCCATGGAATCAAGAATATCCTCTGTCTCTCAGGTGACCATCAGAGATTCGGCAACCATCCCGGGGCAAAGAACGTCTTTGATATTGACTCCATGCAGTTGATCCATGCGGTCAAAACTATGAGGGACGAGGGCACTTTCCTGAATGGCCAGGATATCGATGTGCCGCCTGAGCTCTTTATTGGCGCGGCATCCAACCCATTTGCCGAACCCTTTGAGTTCCGTGTGCATCGTCTTGCAAAAAAGATCGCAGCCGGGGCCGACTTTATCCAGACCCAATGCATCTATAATATGGATAGATTCAGGGAATTCATGAAAAAGGTTGTTGATATGGGGCTTCACGAGAAATGCTATATACTGGCAGGCGTCACCCCCATGAAAAGCGTAGGTATGGCACGGTACATGGCAAAGCAGGTGCCTGGTATGGATGTGCCGGACTCCATTATCAAACGGTTACAAGG
>JBDRPB010000043.1:0-5246 GCA_043809485.1 Pseudomonadota bacterium
TAAAAGGCCAAAGTTTTTGGAGGCCTTTGCCCTTCACATGATTGATGACCTGGATGCAAAGATAAACGGGTTGGGCCATTTTATGGAAAAAGACAGGCGGGAAGGGGCCTGGACCGATTTCAATCGCCTGTTTGATCGGTATTTTTTGAAAGGGGAGATCCTTTCCATTGAAACAGACCCGGACGAGACAGGCCGAACAGACGTGAGGCAGGGGAAGTTATTTTCTCCCTAATCATAGCTGTGAGAAACTCCTAAAATGAAACGTCAAACATTTCTTTTACTATCGGTGCTTGTTGATCCGTCCGGCATCGCACAGACAGGATAATGGCCTGGGCTTCTTTGATGGCCTTTTCCAAGTTATCATTTACGATTATATAATCATACCACACGCATTGTTTGATCTCATTAGAGGTCTTTTTCATTCTCGATTTTATGACTGTTTCATCATCCGTTCCGCGCGCCATCAGCCGTTTTTCCAGGACATCCAGAGATGGCGGTAGCACGTAGATAAGCACGCTATTATTGAAATGTTTCTTGATGTTTTTTGCGCCCTGGGTATCCAGATCCAGCAGAACATCAAGCCCCGAGGCGGTCTGTTCATCAAGGCTTGAAAAGGATGTGCCGTATAGATCATCATAAACTTGAGCCCACTCCACAAATGCCCCCGCATCGATCATACTCCTGAAGCTCTCTTTTTTCAAAAAGTGATAGTCGATACCATCATTTTCATTACCCCTGGGCTTGCGGCTGGTATGGGAGATGGAATACCCAAGGCCTTCGATTCTCTCTTTGAGGGCCTTGATGATGGTAGATTTCCCTGCCCCGGACGGTGCAGAAAATACAAAGAGGTTACCTGACATATCTATTCTTCGATTTCTTCCCCGCTTAACGCACAATTGGGACTGTATCTCTGGGCAATAGTTTCAGACTGAATTGCTGACAGTATTACGTGATTACTATCCGTAATAATCAGCGATCTGGTGCGCCTTCCCTGGGTAGCATCGATCAGCCGTTTCTCATCCCTGGCCTCGTCACGGAGTCTCTTCATGGGAGCAGCGTTTGGAGAAATAATAGCAACGACTCGCCTGGAAACAACCGTGTTTCCAAAACCAATATTGACAAGCTTGGGGCTCATGGATATCTCCTTTCATTCAACGTTCTGAACCTGTTCTCGCAATTTTTCAAGCTCTGCTTTCATTTCCACGACCACCTTGGAAATAAGTGCATCAGATGCCTTTGAACTGAGCGTATTCACTTCTCTATTGATTTCCTGAATCAGAAAATCCAGCCTTCTCCCCAGGGCGTCATCCATTGAGAGGTATTCACGAAATTGTTTCAAGTGACTCCTGGTTCGCACAATTTCCTCTGTAATATCCGATCTTTCGGCGAAAAACGCCACCTCCTGGGCGAGCCGGCTCTCATCCAAAGCTACACCCTCAAGGATATTATCGATCTTATCTTTAAGCTTTTTCCTGTATTCCTCAACAAGAATGGGAGCCCGTCTATCCACCTCATTGACATCCTCTTCCAACAGATCGAGTCTTTTTACAAAATCGGCCTCAATAGCCTCTCCCTCTTTGACCCTCATCATGTCAAGAGAATCAAGGGCCTGCTCCACGACATGCTGGAATCCAGGTCTTAGCTTATCCATGTCGACCTCTTCAGGCCTGAAAAGAAGTACATCCTTCATCTGTAAAAGGGAGTCAACCTGGATTTTTTTGTCAAGGTCAAACTGTTCGGCCAGTTGATGCAAAATCTTGAAATAGGAATTTACCAGAGGCACATTCAGCTCAAGGCTGTAAGGGGGTTCCTCACCGTTGTTTTCTATTTGCACAGACACTTCTACACGGCCCCTCCTGATCCTGGAAGAGATTGTGTCTTTGAGCTCCTTCTCGAGGACCTGGTAATTTCTTGGAATCCGGAGAATGATATCCAGATGACGATTGTTGAGCGACCTTGTCTCCGCAATAAACTGTGTATCACCCAGATGATACTCCCCCCTGCCGTATGCCGTCATGCTCTTAATCAAGGCGTTTCATCCCCCTCAACTGTTCCATGTATTTTTTTCTGATTTCATTAAAAACCCCGATTAGTTCCGGAGTTGCATAATCTGGGTATGTCCAGTTAACCGGCCTGAAGCTTCCCTTCTGGAAAATCAACGTGAGGTCTGCATAAATTCCTTTTGAAAGATAGACGCGGTGCACATAGTTCTTTCCCGTAGCCAGGATTAACCTTTCAGGAGATATAAAACCGGGGTCAATGTTGACCAACCTGTTTCCCTCCCGTCGATATTGCTCTTCAATCCCGTTTGTTTTTAGCTTTATCTCAACAAGATGATCAGCAGGGACCAGTTGGGAAAAGGATATGAAACGGCGGTGGAGCGGCCATCCCATTTCCCTGGCATAGTACTTGGTGCGGTCAAAGAAGAGCTCGGGGCTAACCCAGTCCACTAAACCTAATATCTCAGCGATTTCAGCTACAACTGTATCAATAAGCTCTTTGTCAGGCGAAAACAAGCTTGAAATAAGCTTGACAGGCTCCGGCTCATGCGGTTTGCTCATGACTATTGTCGCTTCGCTATAAGTTTTTTCAATTCCTCTGCACTGACAGTGGAAGTTCCTACCTCACCAACCACAATACCTGCGGCGTAATTTGATAATACAGCCGCAGATTTTAAGTCAAGCCCTGAAGCCAGCGCCAGAGAAAACGTGCTGATAACCGTATCACCAGCTCCTGTCACATCAAAAACATTTTTGGCGACGGTTGGAATATGAATTATCTCTCCACCGTTTTCAAAAAGTGTCATTCCATCTTTCCCCTGGGTGATAAGCACGGAGCGACAGTTGAGTTCCTTGAGCATCTGTTTGCCGGCCCGCACCAGCGTTTCTTCATCCACGATCTCAAAACGGCAGAATATCCCTGCCTCATGATGGTTTGGGGTGATTACATCAACCCCATGATAATACTCGAAATTGCCTGTCTTGGGATCAACGGCAATTTTGACCGGTTCACCTGCGGCGGACTGGATCAATTTTCTCAGACCCTTCATCAGTGTGGCAGAAATCACACCCTTACCATAATCGGCCACCACGATGGCATCGAGTCTATCAAGGTTTTCTCCGACAAAAGTCAGAAGGTTTTCTATGCTTTCAGGCCTGATATCTGTTCGGGTCTCGCGGTCAAAGCGAACCACCTGCTGATTCCGCGCCACAACCCGTGTCTTTATGCTCGTTGGCCTGCCCTCCTCTAAAACGATCCCATCGGAGGTCAACCCCATGTTATTGATTTCGTTTATTATTGCTTTTCCAGCGCGGTCCTGGCCCACTACCCCACAAAGGGTGGGCTTTGCCCCAAGGGTTGCTATATTATGGATCACGTTCGCTGCACCACCAAGAATTTTGGTCTCGCGCTTGACTTCCACAACAGGGACCGGAGCTTCCGGAGAAATCCTGGAAACATCACCCCAGATGTACTCGTCTAAGATGATATCACCTATTACAAGGACTTTCGCCTCGGAAAACCTGTCAATGTATTCCTTGAGGCGGTTTGCTTTATAAGGATGCCCGATTGTCTTCATGATCTCCCCGAAAATATACCTTCATTTCAACCTGTGCGGTTAAATAATTTTGCGGCTCCTTGTAGGTTGGGTTGAGTCCCGCGGAACGCGGGATGGGTTTCGCTGTTTTACCTGATTTTGCTGATTTCCCTAATATGCATACTACACAGAATCAGCGAAACCCAAATGATCAAGACCTCTCGACCCACACTACAAGATCAAAAATATCAAAGAATTGGATTTAACCGAACAGGTCCCCTTCATTTTGTTGGACCAATTAGAGTGATTTCTATATCATTGTGCATTCCTATTGTCCATAGAAATGGGCTTAACGACAGGGCTAAGTCATTTAAAGAGATAACACGTTGAATGAATAGAACTTATTTGCTTATTTAATTTTCTGAAAATCCGAAGCTCGAATATCGAAATACGAAACAAATACGAATGACATAAATCCCAAATTCAAAACATGCAAAAATCCTGTAAATATTGTATAAGATCCCGAAATGTTTTGGTCATTTGATTTTTGAATTTTAATATTGTTCCCCGCCCAGGCGGGGTATTCGGATTTCGGATTTGAGCCCCGTTACTGGCAGACCAAATCCTCCAGATTTGACCAAGTTAAAGTCTACTTTGACGTTATTGCGCTCATCAATGTCAGGCAGGTTGACTTTTTCCCCCTCCTCCTTTAAAAAAGGATTGCGTATGCGCAATAACCTTCCCAAAGGAGATTTCAGTGAAAATCATCATTGTGGGCGCGGGCGAAGTGGGGTTTAACATTGCCCAGAAACTCTCTGAGGAAAGCCATGATGTGGTCCTTATTGACAAGGACCCACAAAAAATAGAGCGGATTGCCGATAACCTCGATGTCCAGGCGTACCTGGCTTCAGGTACGAGCCCCCAAGCCCTTAAAGACTCCGGAATCAGAGAGGCAGACATGCTGGTGGCTGCCACTGATAGCGATGAAGTAAACCTGATATCCTGCCTGCTCGCCCGTAACCTGAACCCTTACATGCTTAAGGTTGCCCGTGTCCGAAATGAAGAGTACCTGGCTGAAAAGGGCCTCTTTGGTCCGGACCTCCTGAACATTGCTCACATCATCAATCCTCAATCGGCGATGGTAGAAACCATCCTTAGTTTGATGAAAGTCCCTGGTGCCTCTGATGTTATTGATTTTGTCGATGGGCGGGTCAAGCTCATAGGGTTTATGGTGCCAAAAGACTCCCCTTTCACCGGAAGGCAACTGCTCTCTTTCAAGGATCTTGAAGGAAAGCTTCTTGTGGGAGCAATTGTACGGGGAGATCAGGTGGTGATACCACACGGTCAGGATACAGTCGAGGCCGGCGACCTTGTTTATGTTGTTGTGAAAAATGATGAGATAGACTCAGCCCTTAAACTGTTCGATATCAAGGAAGAGAGCCTGAGGAGGGTCATCATCGTCGGCGCGGGGCGGACAGGCACGGCCCTTGCCACTGCCCTGGATATGACCAGTATCAGCGCAAAAATCATTGAAAAGGACCCTGAAAAGTGTACCAGCCTGGCTGAAAAGCTTGAGCGTGTGATTGTGATCAATGGTGATGCCACAGACAAAGATCTGCTCCAGGAAGAAAACATCGTGGATGTGGATTTTATAGTTGCCATTACCGGGGATGAAGAAAGCAATATTCTTATTTCGCTTCTGGGAAAAAGC
>JBDRPB010000044.1:0-19096 GCA_043809485.1 Pseudomonadota bacterium
CATTTTTTCTTCCGTAGCGGTTCCGGATCTGAGTCGTGATTGACTCCCTGGTCTGAGCCGTCATTTTGCGGTCACATCCCGGACAGTATTGTGTGCCGACCTTGCTATAAAGGAGTCTCAGGAAATGGTAGATCTCGGTGAGAGTCGCCACAGTTGAACGCCTGCTCGCATGACTGATGCGCTGCTCGATGGCCACGGCAGGGGGCAGGCCTGAGACCGCATCCACATCAGGCCGCTCAAGGACCCTCACATACTGCCTGACATAGGGTGCAAGGCTTTCCAGATAACGTCGCTGACCCTCGGCAAACAGGATGTCAAACGCAAGGGTGGATTTTCCTGAGCCTGAGACACCTGTGAGCACTACGAGCTTGTTGCGTGGGATAGAAAGGCTCACCTTTTTAAGATTGTGTTCCCTGGCTCCTATTATGGTAATGACGTCTTCAGGCCTCCGGATTGGTTCGGAAATAGCCGGAACTGGAATCTTTTCTTGCCTCAATCGGCCTTTACCACCCATGTAGACCTTTAAAAACCTGCCAGTGTGGGATTTCCTGTTTTTTGCCACCAACTCCGGAGGGCCGGCCGCAACGATATCTCCTCCGGCATCTCCACCTTCAGGACCCAGATCGATCACCCAGTCTGCAGCTTTTACCACGTCCATATTGTGCTCAATAACAAGCACCGTGTTGCCCTCTGTTACAAGCCTCTGGAGGGCTGTAAGTAGTTTTTTAATGTCATCAAAATGGAGTCCGGTTGTTGGTTCATCAAAGATGAAAAGCCTTTTTTCTCTATCATCCCCCTTCAGGTACCGGGAGAGTTTGAGGCGCTGGGCCTCACCACCTGACAGTGTATTGACGGGCTGGCCAAGTCTCATGTATCCGAGGCCAACATGGGTCAGAGGTTCAAGGGCAGACTTTATCCTGGGCTTGTCTTTAAAAAAACCGAGTGCCTGATCAACCGTCATGGAAAGGATCTCGTGAATGTTCCGCCCATTATAGGTGACTTCCAGGATGTCATTTTGAAAGCGTTTGCCTCCGCAGTCGGGGCAGGTGACGAAGACATCGGAGAGGAATTGCATCTCTACCTTCTCAAAACCTTCTCCCCGGCATGTTTCACACCGGCCCAATGGCGTATTAAACGAAAAATGGGTAGGGCCAAGTCCCTTTGCCAGGGCCCCGGGAGTCTGGGACAAAAGAGTCCGAACAGGTTCCATGGCCTTAGTGTATGTCAGGGGGTTGGCCCTTGGGGTGCGTCCTATGGGTCTCTGGTCCACAAGGACCACATCATGTAAACATTCTGCGCCTTTGATTGTCGTGTGACTGCCGGGTCGGCCCTGTGGGTCCCCTTTTATCCATTTGACGGCTTTATATAGGACTTCTTCAGCCAGGGTGGACTTGCCCGACCCTGAAACCCCGGTGAGACAAACAAAAACTCCAAGAGGTATACTGACATTTATATTTTTGAGGTTATGCTGTGACGCCCCCTCAATGGTCAGCCAGTTACCTTTTTCAGGTTTTCGCCTCTTTTCCGGTATTGGGATGGATAGCTCCCCCTTCAGATATTTTCCGGTCAGAGAGCCGTTAACGTCCTCTGTTGGACCAAAATACATTACCTCACCACCGTGTTCCCCTGCCGCTGGCCCCAGGTCCAGCATGTAGTCGCTTTGACGGATGATTTCCGGGTCGTGTTCCACCACCACAATGGTATTTTTAAGGTCCCTCAGGCCTTTCAATATGCCGATGAGGCGATGGCTGTCACGGGGGTGAAGTCCGATGCTTGGCTCATCCAGTACATACAGGGTATTGACCAGAGATGACCCTAAGGCTGAGGCAAGGGCTACCCGTTGGACCTCACCCCCTGAAAGGGTGCGGGATTGCCTGTCCAGTGTGAGATATCCTAATCCCACGTCCCGAAGGTATCGAAGCCGGCTGCGCACCTCACTCATTATAATCTGGCCGGCTTCATCCTTTTTAGGCACGTGTAGCTTTTCAAAGAATTCACTGGCCTCATCTACATTCAGGGTATAGATCTGGCCGATGTTGAGGGCACCAAGCTTATACATTAGTGACTCTTTTTTGAACCGCGTGCCTTGGCAATCCGGGCACTCTGTATAACTCCGGTAGCGGGATAGATAGACTCGCACATGCATTTTGTAGGTTTTTGTTTCGAGCCACCTGAAAAATCCCCGGATTCCATAATAATCGGGTGTCCCATCAATAATCTTCTTTTTCCGGGTTTTTGTAAGACGCTCAAAAGGGGTATGTGTGGGGATTTTACTGCGCCTGCAAAAGGCCATCATGTCCTCAAATTCCATGCGGTGATCCGCCGGATCCCCCCATGGTTTGATAGCCCCCTCCGCCAGGGAACGCCGGGGATCCGGGATGATGAGATCCAGGTCAATGTCAATGTTCCGGCCAAACCCCCGGCATGTCTCGCACGCACCAATAGGGCTGTTAAAGGAGAAAAGATTGGGGATTGGTTTGCTGTATTGGATTTTGCAGTCAGCGCATTCAAGTAAGTTGCTGAATGCAAGGTGTCGGATTTTATGCCGGTCTTGCCTTATCCACAAATCCACCTTGGCCCCTCCAAAGCGGAATGCCTGCTCTAAGGAATCTATAATTCGCGTCCTATCTTTGGGCCGCAACAAGACCCGGTCTGCCACCACATGGATTTCCCGGGTGTCGTTTCCTTGGTGCCATTCCTGAAGGGGGCTGACCGTGCTATCGGCAAAGAAGCGGGTAAAACCCATCTGGACCAGTGAATTGATCCCCTGTTTGGCCGAAAGCCCCTCAATGTAAAAAGGGAATGTGATCACGACTTCAGATCCGGGCGGAAAATCCTGCAGGCGCTTCCACACATATTCCGGAGTTTCAGGGTCCACAGGTTTACCGCACCTCATGCAGTGGAGTTGCCCCAGGCGGGCGAAAAGCAACTTCACATAGTCCGTGATCTCGGTCATGGTGCCGACGGTGGAGCGGGAGGTGCGCACCGGGTCTTTGCGGTCTATTGCAATAGCAGGCGGGATACCTTCAATCCTGTCCACCACAGGCCGGTCCATACGATCCATGAATTGGCGCGCGTATGGAGAGAAGGTCTCCACATACCGGCGCTGGCCTTCAGCATAGAGTGTGTCAAATGCCAGGGAAGACTTGCCTGATCCGCTAACACCGGTGACTACCGTGATCCGGTCTAATGGTATTTCAAGGTTGAGATTTTTAAGATTATTTTGCCGGGCGCCTTTAATCCGGATAGCACGATTCTGCATCTACTTTATTACCTGTCTGTTTTCTCGTAAATGGAAATCTCTTCACTGGGGACACACTGTTTGTGGGGGCTGTAGGGAGGACTGATCTTACAGGTGCATCTCTCGATACACTTTTCAAATCCCTGGAAGAAAAGTTGCTGGCCCTTCCCAAAGACACGGTGATCTGGCCGGGTCATGACTATGGCGAGACCCCCACCTCCACCATTTCACGGGAGATGGAGGAGAATCCCTATATCACAGGTTTTATCCTCTGAGTTCCTTCTCAAAGGGCAGAGGGAAGCATTTCTTGAGGTTCGGTGAGCAAGAACTCGCCTTTTTCTATCCAGCCCTTTAGAATGTGAGCAATTTCAAGTGCCCTGGTATACGAAGACAGGGGGGTGGTGGGGACGTCCTGGCCTTTAAAACGGATTGCACCGCTCTTCAATTCTGCATAACTTACCTGCCCCAGGCTGGTTGCCTCCCCCTTTGGATAATCGTTCCCGTAATCGATGATCTGGGTGAATATATCTTCATCTGAAATGCCTGTAAAACGCGCCATCTCTTCATTAAGAATGGGTATGGGCACTCCCACTCCCACTGCGAGGGAGCACCCGTAACCAAGCATGCTCACTCCCGCCACCCATCTGGGACCCATCTCTTTTAAATTGCCCATAACCATAAGGGTTCCCGCGGGAGACAATGGTACTCCGTTTTTGTTCCTTTTCACATTAGGGTTATGTTGTGTTCCAGGGCCGATTACATACCCCCTGGCGCCGCCCAGAAAGATCCTCGTCCCCAGCCCCATGGTGAGGTAATAGGGGTCATTAAGAAGTGGGCTTAATTTGCCGGAGGTGGAATAGTTTGCATTGCCTGCATTCGGTTTCAGGACCCCCATGTAAGTGTAGATGGTCTTTTTGGATAAATTGACAGCGCAGTTGTAATTCTGATAAGCATTTCTGGGGTTTAGCAGTGTTGAATATGGGAGGTCTTCCAGGGTGATCCTTTTCTTGAAATCACGGTTTGGATAGCAGTCAGTTCCATAGGCCGAAACCTTTAATTCTATTTTTTTACCAGCCACAAGATCATGGATGACATGGCCCCCGCCGTACTTGAATTCTCCCGGGTGGACTCTGTTTAAGGGGTCATCCTCAGCAGGTGCGGTAGCGCCAATATAAACATCTACGGCGGCCATGCCTGCATAACCTGGCACACCATTCAACGATACGAGCGAGGCCTTGATAGTTGGTTTAGTATGACCAAAATTGATAAAAGCGCCTGAAGAACACATGGGGGCGAATGTCCCTGTTGTCACCACATCAACCTCTTGAGACGCCTTTTTCGGCCCCCTCTTTTTAACGAGATCAGTCATCTCATCGGCTGTGACCACAACAACCTTTCCTTCTTTTATCTTACGGTTAATGTCTTGAATTGTTTTAGTGGACTTTTTTTGTGCCATTCCTGGTTGTCCCCCAAAGATGCATTTGGCCCCATCATAAAGCCTATCCTCTGACCTGACAAGCAAAACTTTCGCAACCAAATACCACCGTTGTTGACTTTTAAGCTATCTTCAGGTAATAATTACCGCGTGTTGAATATACTTTACACGCAGAATGGGTTTTCGTAGGCGTTCACAGGTTTCCCGCTAAAAGCGGGACTGAAATCGGGAAACATTTGCACCCGTGAACGGTTACGGTTTTTCTTTAACTATTTAGCCTGGTGAATTCTTAAAGACAGATGGGAAATAGTATCCAAATCGGACCTTTGACCATCAGCTCAAATGGTCCTTTTTTTCTGATTTCAGGTCCTTGCGTAATTGAAGATGAGGCCACAACTTTAGAAGTTGCCCGCTTCTTGAGGCAAATTAGGGATGAGCTGGATATCCCGATTATTTTTAAAACATCGTACGATAAGGCCAACCGTACGTCTTTGAATTCTTTTAGAGGGCCAGGCATTGAAAAAGGGCTTGAAATCATTCAGAAGGTTAAAGACGACACCGGGTTGCCTGTCCTGTCTGATGTGCATCAAATCAGAGAAATAGAAAATGCAAGAAAGGTGCTTGATGTAATTCAAATTCCTGCATTTTTGTGCCGTCAGAGCGATTTAGTCTTGGCTGCAGCGCGGACAGGATTGCCCATTAATATTAAAAAGGGGCAGTTTCTTTCGCCATGGGAAATGGGACCGGCCATTGAAAAGGTGACTTCCACTGGCAACCGCAATATACTTGTCACAGAGCGAGGAAATTCTTTCGGCTACAACAATTTAGTGGTTGATATGAGATCCATCGCCATAATGAAGGGTTTTGGGTTTCCTGTGGTATTTGACGCTACCCATAGTGTGCAACTTCCGGGAGGGGCGGGAACGTGCTCGGGAGGCCAGAGGGAATTTGTAGGCCATCTGTCCAGGGCTGCTGTTGCGGCCGGCGCTGATGGCGTGTTTATGGAAGTTCATCCTGATCCGGAGTGTGCACTCTGCGATGGACCTAATTCATTGCCTCTCAACGAACTAAGGCCGCTATTAATCAAGCTTAAGGAGCTCCATAATTTGATAAGATATTGAACGGGCAATGTTCCTTTGGGATAGCCTACCTCAGGTTTTTTACAGCAATAAGCCATATTCATACACTCTCCCGGACCAGACCATTTCTGGACCCACAATGGTGGGGTCGAAATGGTTTCCAGGTTAACAAGTTCTACAGTGGGACTAAAATAAATGCGTAGGCGTTCAGAGTTTCGGTGAACCCTGAACCCCTGGCCCAGACCGATCATCGGCACTGTACATGCGAAAAGTACAGTCTAAACCTACTCAAGCACAGGTTTGAAGTCATGCCAAGAGTCGCACCTCCCGATCCCGTCCCGGTCTCGGGACGGGGAGGGCGGGCTTTGAACCCGTGGACGGTTACATAAATGATAAATGAAAAGGCTTCCAAGATTAAATTGCTTTTGCTCGATGTGGACGGAGTTATGACAGACGGACGTATCACCATTAATGATCGGGGAGAAGAGACCAAGGCCTTTAATGTAAAGGATGGCCTGGGGTTGAAAATGCTTATGTTCAGCGGTTTGGAGGTGGCGATTGTGACAGGCCGGAGATCACAGGTCCTGGCACACCGCTCCAGGGAGCTGGGAATCGAAGAAGTCTATCAGGGCGTAAAAGACAAGAATACCGTATGCCAGCAGTTGAAGAAGGCTAAAGATCTTAAAAAAGAACAGGTTTGTTCTTTGGGAGATGATATCCCTGATCTTGCCATGTTTACGGAGTCAGGCTTGTGTATCGCCGTTGCAGATGCGGTCAAGGAGGTTCGTGAAGCGGCTGACTTTATTACAAAAAGCAATGGAGGTTTTGGGGCTGTGAGGGAGGCGTGTGAATTAATTTTAAAATGTCAGGGGAAATGGCGTGATGCCCTGGCCGTTTTTACGGGAGAATAGGCTTTACAGAACAAATTGGTCGTTGGTATAATATAGTAATTAATGAAAAGTTCCCTTTTAAGACAATGGCCACTGATTGGATTAGGGCTCGTGCTGGCCGCGGTAGCTTTCTACCTTGTAAGATCCGGGAAAGAGTTTATCCAGGGCCCGCTTTTTATGGAGGCCATGTCAGGTGCAGGGGTCAAGCTCAGAGACATCCAATACTCCCAGGACGATCCGGATAAGGAGTTGAAGTGGGTTCTTAATGCCGGGGAGGTGAGATTTTCTGAGGACAGAAAATCTATATTTTTCCAGGACTTTCATTTAAAGGTGATACCCGAAAACAGGCCTTCCTTCGAACTCAAGGGGAACAAGGGGGATTATTCAAGAGATTCTGGAGAAATTAACCTCTGGGGTGACTTGGATGGGCTTTCTGAAAATGGTTACAGAATTGTTACCGAGCACCTTATGATTAATGAAAAACTCGGCCATGTAAGTACGGAGGAACCGGTCAAGATATTTGGCCCATTTTTTTCGGTTTCGGGTAGGGGCCTTTTAATGGATTTGGAAAAAGAAAGTGTTAAAGTACTGTCAGATGTTACCACTACAATAGAACAGGAGTCTTTGATTTAGTGAGGGACGTAAGATACAAGCTATTTTTTTTACTTGCAACTCTTCTGGTTGGCCTTGCAGTCACGGATTCTGTTGGGTCCGAGGTTTTAGACAAACAGACTGCAAAGGATGATCCAAGGCCGATAGTCATCAAGTCAAAGACCCTGGAAGTGAATGATAAAACGAAAGTGGTGACATTTGAAGGGGATGTCAGAGCTGAGATCAGTGTTAAAGGTGATGATTTTGTGATAGACTGTAAAAAAATGCTTGTTTATTACAAAAACCCGCCGTCCCAACAGCAAAAGGCAGAATCGGAGACAAAGATTGACAGGATCGTTGCCACCGGAGATGTAAGGTTTAACCGGGGGCAGGGAGGCGTTGCAACAGCGGAAAAGGCTGTGTATTATCAGGAGGATGAGAAAATCGTGCTTACGGGCAGGCCCGTTGTAAAACAGGGAAAGGACTCCGTAGAAGGCGATAAAATAACTATTTTCTTGGAAGAAAATCGGCATATTGTGGAGAGTCTCGGAGACAAAAAGGTAAGGGCTATCATCTTCCCCAAGAGCGAAAAAAGGTAGCGCCTGTGACTGTGGCTCATGAAATACTCCAGGCAGAAGGTCTGGTAAAGGTCTACAGCGGGAAGAGAGTAGTTGACTATGTAAGCATAGGGATTGAAAGACAAAGTATTGTTGGCCTCCTGGGTCCCAACGGAGCAGGTAAAACCACGACATTTTATATGATTGTGGGCCTGACACGCCCTTATGAGGGTAAGGTTTTCCTTGATGGGCAGGATATTACGCATGATCCCATGTATCTGAGGGCCAGGAAAGGAATCAACTATTTGGCCCAAGAGCCTTCTGTATTCCGGAAGTTGACGGTAGAGCAGAATTTGTTGGCCATTTTGGAAACGCTGGATATCCCGGCCCGTGAAAGGAAGTTAAGGCTTGAAAAACTCCTGACCGAACTTGACATTGCCCATTTGGCAAAACAGAAGGCGGCGTTGCTTTCAGGGGGGGAGCGCCGAAGGTTGGAAATTACCCGTGCCCTGGTCACAGAGCCGAGGTTTATATTGCTGGATGAACCGTTTGCGGGAATTGATCCGCTCGTATTAAATGATATTCAACAGATCATCAGGCAATTGAAAGATCGGGGCCTGGGTATTATCATATCAGACCACAACGTTCGGGAAACTTTAAGTGTATGTGATACTGCGTACATTATCAGTGGAGGAAAAATCGTCGAACATGGTCCTCCGGAAAAGATCGTTCAGAGTGAAATTGCTCGATGTGTGTATCTCGGGGAAGATTTTTGTATGTAACACCCAGGAGGCTGTCTGACGCTGAGGTTGTGGCCTCCGGCTCGTAGACCCTACGGTTCGGAGAGAAGAATAGCCATTCTCGGACAGCCCTTCCAGGTTAAGATGGTAATCATTATATTATGGCTTTAGAATTAAGACAATCGCTGATTCTTTCCCAGCAGCTTATCATGACTCCCCAGCTGCAGCAGGCTATCAAGCTCTTGCAGCTATCAAGGCTTGAACTCCTCGATAGCATCACTCAGGAAATGGAGGAAAACCCGGTACTGGAAGAACAGGCTGTGTCTTCGGATGAGGATGATATAAAAACCGAGGGTGAGAAAGATGAGCATGGGGAGGATGTTCCTGATCTCCCGGAAGTGACAATCGAGGAAAATGTTCGGGATGATGTGGACTGGGAAAGCTACCTGTCCGAATACAATACCAGTTGGGCGGAAACTTCTTACGAGCCAAAGGATACTCCTTCCTTTGAAGGCACTACATCCTCCAAGACCAATCTGTACTCCCACCTAATGTGGCAACTGAACATGAGCAGTCTTGATGTGGAAAAAAGGGAGATTGGGGTTTACATTATCGGGAACTTGAATGAAGATGGATATCTGGATATCTCGCTGGAGGAGATATCTCGAGTCACGGGGTATCCAATGGAAAGGGTGCTTGGAACGCTTGCTATTTTACAAAATTTTGATCCGGTTGGTGTGGCGGCCCGGGACACACGGGAATGTTTACTCATCCAGATCAGATTCCAGAATCTCGGCGGGACGCTTGTCGAAAAGATAATCACAGATCACCTGGGGGACCTTGGAAATAGAAAATATGATCAGATTGCCAAAAATCTTTCGGTGCCGGTCACTGATGTCCTCGCAGCGGTGACCGTCCTGCAGGGGCTGGAGCCAAAGCCAGGCAGGACCTATTCGGATGAGGAGACGATATACATAACCCCGGATATTTATGTCTTTAAAGTAGGTGATGCTTATGAAATAGTGCAAAATGAAGACGGTTTACCCAAACTGCGGATCAATGCCTACTACAAGGATGTCTTGCGTGGTGGAAACTCACTATCCGATAATGCCAAGATATATATCCAGGAAAAGCTGAGATCAGCGGCATGGCTGATAAAGAGTATCCATCAGCGGCAAAGAACCATCTACAGGGTGACAGAGAGTATTGTCCGGTTTCAAAGGGGTTTTCTGGATAATGGAATTACACAACTAAGGCCCCTTGTCCTTCGTGATGTAGCTGAAAACATTGAGATGCATGAATCAACTGTGAGCAGAGTGACAACTAATAAATATGTCCATACGCCACAAGGAATTTTTGAACTGAAGTTCTTTTTTAACAGCTCTATTCGGAGTGTTGTGGGAGATGCTGTTGCCTCGGAGAGCGTGAAAGAACAGATCCGGAAAATCGTCAAGACAGAAAAAGCGACTAAGCCGTACAGTGATCAAGATATTTCAGATATCCTGAGAAAACTTAATATAAGGGTTGCACGACGAACCGTTGCGAAGTACCGGGAAATGATGGGCATTTTGCCATCGAGGAAGCGTAAAAACCCGTATTAAAGTATTTCTTTGACTCCTTGCTTTTGCTTTGGAAACTCACTATTCTTGGAGGAATATTTTATGGATATTACGGTAACATTCAGACATACAGAACCAATAGAAAGTCTAAAAACCTATGCCGAAGAAAAGATTTCCAAGATCAAGAAATATCTTGATTCCCCTATAGAAGCTCATATCGTATTGACCGTTGAGAAATTCAGGCATCAGGCGGATGTGACTCTTAGTTTAAACGGTACTCTGATTAAAGCCGTTGAAGAAACAGGGGATATGTATTCGGCGATTGACCAGGTAATGGACAAGACTGAAAAGCAAGTCAAAAGGCATCTATCCAAAATAAGAAACCACCGATCAGAGAATTTGAAAAGTGAAGACAGGTCTGTGATTGGGGAGACAGATGATACAACGGCATTCGGTCAAGATGAAACTGTGATAGAGGTTGAAAAAATGGTTGCCAAACCCATGGATCCGGAGGAAGCTGCTATGCAACTCAATCTCTCTCGACAGGAATTTCTTGTTTTCAGGAATGCCAAATCCAGAGAAATTAATGTTATTTACAAACGATCGGACGGTAATTTAGGGCTTATCGAACCGGTCAGCTAAAATTACTGTTTAACGGTATAATGGATTGATAGGATGAAACTTCCTGAAATAATAGAAGAAAATAATATTATCCCAGAGCTTAAGGCAAAGGACAAAAAGGGCGTTCTGGAGGAACTGGCAGAAGTAATATCCAGGCATGAGCCCTCTATAGACAAAGGGGCGCTTGTCAAAGTCCTCGTAGAGAGGGAACGACTGGGGAGCACGGGCATCGGTGACGGTGTAGCCATACCCCATGGAAAAATGAACGGTGTCAGCCGTCCCATTATCTCATTTGGAAGAAGCAGGCAGGGGCTTGATTTCGATTCTATGGATGGGCAACCCGCTCATCTGTTTTTTCTCCTCATAGCGCCAGAAGACTCTTCCAGTGTTCACCTGCAGGTTCTGGCAAAGATAGCAAAAATTCTGAAAAACAGAGACTTCCGTAAAAAGTTGATGGAGCCCGGCACTAAAGAAGAACTTTATCAAACGATTGTTCAAACCGATGAAGAATTTTAATTTTATTGAAAGGTCGTCAGGAAAACTATGATCGGATTGCTAATTATTTCTCACTGTGACTTGGGGAAAGAATTCTTGAGTGCTGCTGAATTTATTGTGGGACGGCTGAAGGCCGCTGATGCCATTTCCATTACCGCAACGACTGAGAGTGAGGAACTCCTGAAGACGATTTCAAAAAAAATAAAGGAACTTAACAGTGGTAAAGGGGTTCTTGTCCTTACTGATATGTTCGGTGGGACCCCGTCTAACCTGAGCCTTTCTTTCTTGAAGGAAGAAAGCGTAGAGGTTCTAACTGGCGTCAACCTGCCTATGGTTGTTGCCGTGGCCCAGGATCGAGATCGCCTTACATTGAGTGAGTTGGGCGAAAGGGCCGAGCAGGCTGGCAAAAGAAGCATCGCTTTAGCCGGGAAATTACTGCAATCAGAATGATCAACCTTATTGGGGGTGATTAGAATTTAACTCCGCGTAAAAAGGACTTTTGGCATGGGAAAGTTAGTTCGCTTCGCTCATCCCGCTTTCAGCGGGAGAATACTGGAATACTGGAACGATGGAATAATGGGTTCTGGAAAAATGGGGTAGTGGGATATTGACGACACTCCTCTTGACAAAGAGGTGAAAAGTATTCATAAATGTGGAAATTGTTTTAAAAACCACTTCCGCTAAAGACGGGATCTTCGACTTTCCAATATTCCATCATTCCAATATTTTATGCATGAGGCAAAATCACTAAGCCTCAATAAATATCTATAATTTTAGTAGGTTGTAGAAATTCCGAGACGTCAATTATAAATTCAACAGAAATAAGGAGGTAAGATGTAGAAAATGTCTTTAAAAGTAGCTATTAATGGTTTTGGGCGAATTGGCAGGATGGTATTCAGGGCGGGACTCAATAATGCCGATATTGAATTTGTGGCAATAAATGACCTCACCGACCCTCCAACTTTGGCGCACCTGTTAAAATATGATTCAGTCCACGGTATTTTGGGCGCTGATATCTCAAATACGGACCATTCTTTGATTGTGAATGGAAAAGAAATTGAGATCTATTCAGAAAAAGGGCCTGCAAGATTACCATGGAATGACATGGGGGTTGAAACGGTGTTCGAATGTACGGGCCTTTTCAGGGAACGGGATAAGGCTGCTGACCATCTGGAAGCAGGGGCCAGGAAGGTGATTATTTCTGCACCTGCAAAAGGGCCTGATATTACGGTGGTCATGGGTGTAAATCATCATGAATATGATCCCGAAAGGCACCATATTGTTTCAAACGCCTCCTGCACAACAAATTGTCTGGCACCGCCTTGCAAGGTTCTTCTGGACCATTTTGGGATTGAAAAAGGACTCATGACCACGACCCATTCCTATACAGGAGATCAGCGGTTGCTCGATTTCCCGCACCGGGATCTCAGAAGGGCACGGGCTGCGGCCCTGTCCATGATTCCAACCACCACAGGTGCTGCGAAGGCCGTATCTTTGGTCCTGCCCCAATTGGAAGGAAAACTTAACGGAATGGCTATTCGTGTACCAACGCCCAATGTGTCGGTGGTAGACCTTGTTGTCCAACTGGGAAAATCTGCTACGGTGGATGAAATCAACAGTGTCTTCAAGGAAGCCTCTGAAACCAGCCTTAAAGGAATTCTGGCTTACAGTAATGAACCTCTGGTTTCCACGGATTTTAATGGCACCTCGGTCTCCTCGACGATCGATGGCCTCTGCACAATGGTGGTTGGCGATATGGCCAAGGTCCTGGCCTGGTATGACAATGAATTCGGCTACTCAAACCGCATGATAGACCTGGCGCTTTATATGGCTGGCAGTTAATTTTAGGAGTATGGGAATAATGGAAAGAAAACCTTTGATTGCTGGCAACTGGAAAATGAATCTGGATCTTGACGAAGCTGTTTCGCTCGTCAACGCCATTGCAGATAGTATTTCGGAGCTTCCGGAGGTGGATGTGCTGGTGGCCCCCCCATTTACGGCCCTGACCGCAGTAAAACAGGCCATTGGAAACTCCAAGATTTTATTGGGTGCTCAGAACATGCATTGGGAAATGAGTGGTGCATTTACTGGTGAGATATCGGGGAGGATGCTTCAGGAGATTGGGTGCACCCATATCATTTTGGGTCATTCAGAAAGAAGAATGCTTTTTGGCGAAACGAGCGAAGTGATTGATCTCAAGGTGAAATCAGCAGTGGCCCTGGGTATTGTCCCAATTTTGTGCATCGGGGAGACTCTTGAACAAAGGGAGGCCGGTCAGACATTCGAGGTGATTGAGGATCAACTGGTTGCTTCTTTAAAGAATTTCAAGGCTGAAAGAGACATGCCGCCTTCTACGGGTTTGGCTTATGAACCTGTATGGGCAATCGGTACGGGTCTAACCGCCACCCCTGAACAGGCTCAGGAGGTCCATTATTTTATCCGGAAGTGGATTGAAAATAATTTTGACTCCAAGTTAGCCCAGCAGATTAGAATACTCTATGGTGGGAGCGTAAAACCGGATAATGTTAAAGAACTTATGTCAGAGGCCGATATAGATGGCGCCCTTGTAGGAGGCGCAAGCCTGAAGTCAGATTCCTTTGTCCGGCTTATTCGTTTTCAGGAAATGTAATTTTTATTGCAAAATATTAAAATTTAGGTAAGAGTTAAGACTAAGTAGATCATTGATGTCTATCAGTTTGATTAAAGGGGTAAAGAAGTGAAATTTATCATTATCGCTGTGCATGTGAGCGTCTGTATCGCTCTTATCATGATTGTTCTTCTTCAAAGAGGTAAAGGGGCAGACATGGGAGCGGCTTTTGGCGGTTCAAGCCAGACAGTGTTCGGAAGTGGCGGAGCAACATCGTTTTTGCACAAAGTAACGACGGTAGCAGCTATAATATTTATGCTGACGAGCCTGGGCCTTTCGTTCTTCTACGGTAGAGTGGGCACCTCATCTATTATGGAAGGTGTCCCGCGCACAGAGGTGCCTGCCGCTACAAGCACTGAGACGCCGGCGAAGACCGGGGAAACTCAGTAAGTCAAATAATACTTGGGATACTTGCCGAAGTGGTGGAATCTGGTAGACACGCTATCTTGAGGGGGTAGTGCCTTACGGGCGTGCGGGTTCAAGTCCCGCCTTCGGCACCATTTTAATATTTCTTTTACTCACTATTATCGGGGGGTTAGGCTTACGAACTAATTCCCCGTTTTTTATTTGAGTATTATTTGTCTGTTCCATTTCCTTTCTTTTTCTTTCCTTTACTGGCTCCTGGGGATATCAGTCAAAAGTCAACTGCTGGATGAAGCAGACTGTCCCACCTGGGCGATGAACTGCATTGTACTACCCCAACGGAGCTTTCCCTTGATAAGTCGCACCTTTTTCATGAAGGATCCATCCTTCTCTCGAATCTTGCTCCGCACACTCCATTCGAGCACCTTAAACCCTCGTCGCTGCAGCAGAATCTTCATGGCCCTTGGCGTGAAGTTATAGATATGTTTCGGAAAGCTCAGGAAATTCCAGGCTGATTTGCCCAACTCGAGCCGAGACGCCGTTGCTTTAGCCCACACATTTGGACCACTGAAATACGGAAGCTCAAGAACAAGGATGGCGTCGGTGGCCATAACCTGTTTCACAGCTTCTATGAAATCGGCCGGATTGGGTGTATGCTCGATAACCTGTGCCACCACTACGACATCGAAGCGACGCCAGGATTCGTCAGCAATATAGTCCTCTAAATATCCGTTGAAAACATCGAGTCCAAGACGGGCTCCTGCGAAGGCACTCGCCGACTTCGACGGTTCGATACCAAACACGTCCGTCCACCCATGGCTCTGGAAATACTTAAGCAAAAAGCCTCGGTAACAGCCTATGTCCAACACTGAGCATGGCTCGGTCCTATAGCGTTTAATCCCATTGAAAATCCCCTGTGGGGCCTGACGAAAACGATGCGGCAACTCATCGAACGTATTCACGTCCCACTCTGGATTCTCCCGCTCATAACCCGCTTGGGTCTCCTCATAAGGCACTGACCCGTCCTGACAGATCAGCCCGCAATCGGTACAGCGAAGATATTGCCCTTTTGGCAGCTTCCCGTACGGCCTCTGTCGAGACGAATCACAGCAAATACAGGGACGGCTTGCTATATTGAACTTTCGGGTCATGCGCACCAATGCTAAAGGACGTCACTGCACCGAGTTATGCTCGGACCGTGTGACAAGCCACAAATTAAGAAGAATACAAAGGACTTCAATGGTAATTCAATTAGAGTGAGATTATCGAGTACCGAAAAGCGAGTCGGCGTTGGCCTTTGACTTGAAGCCAGTTTTTGTCCTAAAAAATCAATTTTAAATCAGTCGTTAACTAGAAGTACAGCATTATTTGCCCATTTCTCTTTCTTTCCCTTATAAAAGAACAAATTTCTCATTAATTGTTCTTTGTAGAATATTCGACGGGGTCGCTGCCGGGGGCTGAAATGCCGCGCCGCACAAGCAGTGAACCGTCCAGTCGGTAAAGATCTATCAGTGCCTTCAGATAGTTTGCGAGGGCCTGCACTTCTGCGATCCGGCTGATCAAAAGATCACGCTGGGCCTGAGCCACCAGAAAGTTGGTTGATTTTCCTACCCGAAATTTTTCGGTCTCGATGCGCAGCTTTTCTTCATCAAACTTACGGGTGGCAGAAGAGGCGGAAATTTGCTCCTTCGTGCGATTTACTTCAATGTAAGCATTTCGCACATCCAGATCAACAAGCTGCTTTAGGTTATCTAAGGCCATTTCGGCCTGATCTTGGCGAAGAATCGCCCTCCTGTGCTGCGCCCTAGCGTCGCGGTTGAGAATTGGATATTCGAAGTTGAGCCCTGCCATCGCATCATAGCTGTCTCCAGTAATATCGCTCACTGACCCTGAGAAGGAGTCGGAATATCCGGTCTTCCCAAGGGTAATAAAAAGATCCATTCGGGGAAGCAGCCCGTTTTTTGTGCGAACGACTTCAAGGTCTTCCATCTGAATATTTAGTTTTGCCTGGTTGATCACCGGTAGCATCCGAATAGCTAACGCCACGTGTGCCTCCACTTTGTCAAGTTTTATTTCCGGCAGTGTGGGTGGATGCACCAGGGTGACGTCTCGATACCAGAGGGTCTGCCCTGGCGGGTTTAGCAGCCGGAGCAGCCGGAGCCGGGTAGACTCCATTGTACTTTTAGCATTGATTAGCCCCTGTTGCTGGGCGGCCACCTCGGCCTGCACCGCCGCAAGCTCTGCTTCTGCCATGGCTCCCACCCGGATCATCTCTTCAGTCTCGGCTATCTGCTGCTTGGCAAGCTTCAGCGACTCCTCTACAATTTCGATCTGCCGCTGGGACAGGGCATAGTCCCAATAGGTGGTTTCAACCTGCGCCAGTAATGATTCGCTAAACCCCCTAAGCTCGTATTGGGTGATCTCGGTTTCGAGCTGCGATTGACGAAGCCGAGCCAGGTTCACATCCGTGCCGTACCCGCGAAGCAGCGACTGGGTGACCGATAGCCCTAGGAAGGTGGAGGAGAACGGGTCATTGTACAGGTTGGAATCTGTGGTTTTTGTGATGGCGCCTGCTTCCACAAATGTGCCGGCGGGAAAGAATTCTTTGAAAGAAATGCTTCCCTGGTAGACATCGTTTACCGAACTTTCAGTATAACTTCCGGACTGGTTGAGGCTCTTACTATCGTTTCGACGGGCAGAGACTTCGGCCTCTACCGTCGGGTCGAACACGGCCCGCTCCTGATCCTCAAAGGTTTGCCGGATAGAAGGATTAAGCCGCTCCACCACCAGCGAGCGGTTGTTCTCCAGGGCGATGAGGATGGCGTCTTCTACCGTGATTTTAAGCGGACCTTTTTCCGGAAGATTTACTGTCTGCGGGGTCTTGGGCTTGATTTCAACTGGTGCCGGCATATCCTTTGTACCGTATGTGGCCGACGGGATTTTCTTATCTGCGGTCTTTACGTCTTTTGTGGTCACACAGGATGACGGCAAAAGTAAAAGGCCCAAAATAAGCAGCATTCCAAATGACTTTCGAAAGCAGGAGATTAGCATCATGTCGACTCCTCGCCAAGAGGCTTTTGGATCTGACGGTCAGCCGGCTCCATAACGGCGGAGGTTTCAGCCTTTAGCCTCTTTCGTTCAAAGAGCGCATACACTGAGGGGACCACCACCAGCGTAATCAGGCTCGAACTGAGCAGCCCGCCTATAATGGCCCTGGCCATGGGTGCCTGGGCTTCACCGCCCTCACCGATGCCAACAGCCAACGGCGTCATGGCCAAAATGGTGGTCGTGGCGGTCATCATGATCGGCCGGAGGCGTCTTCTGCCTGCCTCTATGATGGCTTCTTGAACCGGCAGCCCGTCCCGGCGGCGCAGCAGGTTGATGTGATCCACCAGCAGGATAGCGTTGTTCACCACAATGCCGCCCAGCATGATACAACCGATATAAGATTGAACGTTAAATGTGGTGTCTGTCAAAAAGAGCATCAGGATCACGCCGATAGCTGCAAGCGGTACGGAAAACATCACTACAAAGGGATATCGCAGCGACTCATAAAGCGAAGCCATCACCATATATACCAGCACCAACGCCAGCACAAAGCTCATCAACAGTTCGCTAAAGGATTTCTGCTGCTCTTCGTAATCTCCTCCAAAGAGGATGGTGAAATCCCTGGGCACGGGCACCGATTGCAAGCCCTTCCGGATATCGGCCAGAATAGAGCCCATATCCCGGCCGCTGATATTGGCTGTTACATAGGCCACCCGCTCCTGGTCTTTACGTTCGATTAGCACCGGCCCTCGCCTGGGGCGAACCTCCACCACGTTACGGAGCACAACCCGTTCGCCCTCGGCATTGGTGATGGGAAGGTCCAGGATATCCCGAAGGTCTTTTTTCTCAGCGCCCGCGATCTTTACCCGGATTTGATACTCGTTTCCCCCTTCCCGGTAATTGCCCGCAGAGGTCCCGGAAAGCACCGTTTGCAGCATGTTGGCAATCTTGGATACCGTAAGTCTCATGTCGGCGGCCTTTTGCCGGTCCACGACAATGAGCTCTTCCGGGGTCCCGGTCTCCCGGCTTATTCTGGTGTCGGTAATGCCGTCCACATTCCCGATGATCTCCTCAACCCGACGGGCCAGGGCGTCGGATGTTTCAAGATCGTGACCGCGCACTTCCACCTGGACATTTTCATCTCCCCCGGTGCCGATTCGAAGCACAAAGAGCCCTTGTCCGGCACGGGTTCGAATTTTGATGCCCGGCATAAAAATGAGCTTTTTGCGAAGGTCTGCTGCTATCTCATCGCTGGATCGGGTCCGCTCTTTGACCGGCTTCAGAGCAATGCGCATCTCACCAGTATTTGATCCCCGCGCCCGCCAACTGGAACCGCCGATAAAGGCCACTGTGTTTTTGATCTCCGGCACCTCCCGTTTCACGATGGCCTCGATCTCCTGAAAGCCCCGATCTACCAAATCGAGCCGGGTGCCCACGGCCATCTCCGCATAGACCCGTACTTCGCTCTCATCAGTTGCAGGCATCAACTCAACACCCACCAATGGAATCAGGAAAAGACTTCCTAAAAATGCCAGAAATACGGTTCCTAATATCAGTATCCGATGGTTGAGGGCAAAGCGGAGGAAGTTTTTGTACTCATTTTCCAACCAGGTAAAAAACCGCCCAGTTATATGAAAAATCTTACCGCCCTGAGCAGTGCCATTCTTTTTCTCAACGATGACCGGGGTACGCACCCGGGAGGCCAGCATGGGCAGGAGCGTCAGCGCCACGGCCAGAGAACAGGCCAGAGAAAAACTCACCACGTAAGCGAGTTGTTTGAACATGATGCCGGACATGCCGCGCACAAAAATAAGCGGTAAAAACACGACC
>JBDRPB010000045.1:0-2216 GCA_043809485.1 Pseudomonadota bacterium
TAAGAAATCGGAACCGTCTCTTCACTTTTCTTGAACACGACGGGATCCCATGGAACAACAACAACGCTGAGAACGCCATAAAAGCATTCGCCAAGACAAGAAGAGTTTTCGACGCTGGTGTTACGGTGGATGGCCTTGATCGGACGCTATTGTTGCTAAGCGCAGACTCAAAAATAAAGTTACATTATAAAGCACAACTATAACAAAACATTTTTCTCATCAGCAAGTGCTAAATGTCATATAAAGCTGATAAAATAATATGATATGTGTTGACAAGCAAATTCTATCGGTGATATAGTTATCCCTAAATACTTCAGGGAAAGGGGAACTATATCACCGATGAACGATAAAACACTTAATTCTGATCCTATCGTCAATCTCTTTAAATCAAATAAAATCGCCACCTTGGATGAACTAAAACAGGCTCTGCGCACTAGCAGTACAATGACTGTATTCAGGAAGCTCAGATCCATCGGGTATCTTTCAAGCTATTCTCATCGTGGAAAGTACTACACTATACCCGGAATTGCCAAATTTGACCAAACCGGCCTCTGGCCATGGCATTCTATCTGGTTTTCAAAATTCGGTAATCTTGTGGAAACATCAAAAGAATTTGTGGATAGTTCCATCGCCGGTTTTACCGCAAAGGAACTCGAAAAAGCCCTTCATGTTGAGACTAAACACTCTCTGCTAAAACTCTTTCAAGCCAAACGTCTTTATCGGGAGAGAATATCCGGCTTGTATGTTTACGTTGCATTTGAGCCGGCAAAACGAAAAAGCCAAATCGCCATGCGTAAGAGCAGTATGTCACAGTTCGAATTTGATCTGTCATATGAACTTCAAGCGCTTTCCGAGGAACTCAAGGCGGCCATCATTCTATTCTTCAGTTTGCTTGATGAAAAACAGCGCAGATTATATGCCGGATTAGAAGCATTCAAAATGGGCTATGGCGGTGATAGGAAGATTGCCCAATTGCTCGGATTGAACGAGCACACCGTGGCCAAAGGACGTCAAGAGCTTTTTACCGGGCAGATAGAAGAACATCGGATTCGCCAAGAAGGCGCAGGCCGGAAACCTGTGGAAAAAAAACTCCGAAAATCATCAAAAGAATCGAAAGGCTGCTGAAATATGAAACTGCTGGCGATCCAATGAAAGAGCTGAAGTGGACCCGTAAGACAACACAAAAGATCGCACATGAGCTGAAATCACTCGGTGTTGATGTAAGTGCCAATACTGTATGCAGACTACTGAAAAATCTGAAATACTCATTGAAAGTCAATCACAAAAAGAAAGAATCCGGGACTAAGAATCCACCTAAACCAGCCGATAGAAATAAGCAGTTTGAGTATATTGCTGATTTTCGCGATAGGTTTGCCAATCAAGGCGACCCGGCAATCAGCGTTGATACCAAGAAAAAAGAACAGATCGGAGATTTCAAAAACAATGGCACCTCATGGCAGCAAGATGCCATTTGGGTTAACGATCACGATTTTCCATCAGATGCCCGCGGAAAAGCCAGTCCATACGGCATCTACGATACTCAGAGGAACAGGGGTACTGTCATGTTAGGCATCTCACATGACACACCACGATTTGCTGTAGAGTCCATCGAAAGCTGGTGGAAGACTGAGGGGAAAGAAAACTATCCAGATTCAAACCAACTGCTCATATTGGCAGATTCCGGTGGTAGCAACAGCAGTCGTTCCAGGGTATGGAAATACAAGATCCAAGAAAGGCTGTGTGATCAATTTGGATTGACAGTGAATGTCAGTCACTATCCGCCAGGTTCTTCAAAATGGAATCCCATCGAACACCGCTTGTTTTCCGAGATTAGTAAGAATTGGGCGGGTCGGCCTTTGGATTCCTTTGAAACTGCACTTAAGTATATCAGGACCACCAAAACCACCACGGGTTTAACAGTGAAAGCCCATTTTGTGAGAAATAAATATGAAAAAGGTGAAAAAGTTACCGATAGGCAAATGAAAAGTCTTTCCCTCACAAAGCACGAGACATTCCCCGAATGGAACTATACAATATCGCCTTCAAAAATGTAATTTTATTTTTGCGCGAGCCCTAAGGGGAAAAATAGAGCGGTTTGAAAAGAGGCTTTTTGTCAAATGTTGAGTCGCGGTAGGGATACCGGTTACCCGGCACCCCCCGCACAGATCCCAAGCATGCGGAACTACCGCACTGGGCTCCTGCCTCAGGTCAGACGC
>JBDRPB010000046.1:0-7434 GCA_043809485.1 Pseudomonadota bacterium
TGGGACGCTTCTTCTTTTTGAAGCGCTACGGGGCCATGTGGCGTCAGTATGCCCCTGTGTTGTTGGCCGGTTTTTCCTGTGGCATGGGCCTTACCGGGATGTTTGCCATGGGATTCACCCTCATCCTAAAATCCCTTGGGCACCTGGCTTATTGATGGTGATTTCAAAATTCGAAAAATGGTAACATTTTAGATTATATGAAACAGGTCCAGATGGTCAAAATACGGAATTAGGGAAAGAGAAGCCCATGAAAATCATTGAAGTTATGGGAAAGATGTTTTAAGTTAACCACTGGGAAAAACCCATAACGAAGCAAAGGGATGTTGCCCTCATTTACCCCTGTCTCATGGGAACCATAGTATTCCCCGTCACTCTGGGAGGAACCGTTATGAAGAAATTTTTTTTGCCATTGATACCTGCAGTAATTCTCCTTTTTTCCGGTATGTGCCTGGCCAACCCTCCCCACCAGGTGGGGGGATTCATCCTGGGCAAGAACGTCGCCGATTACAGTGAGATACTCAGGATGGAGACCTCTCTACCCATACGTTACATGGAGTATATCAGTGAGGTTGAGATCAAAAAGACTGCAGGTTTCAAAACCGGCATCATCTCTTACGGAACCTGCGCAGCGCCCGGTAGGATTGTACGGGTCAGGCTCAAGTACGCCGACCCAACTAAGGGGTTCTACGATAAACTTCTTGCGCTTTTTAGGAAGCAATTCGGTAAGCCCACCGAATGGCGTGGAGACCCTTTTAACATTATTATTGCCTGGAAATGGTCCTTCACGGACAACGAAAATAACAAAATCAGCCTGATCCTGCATCACAATACAAAGGACTCAGAAGAGAAATTGGGTAATGTCGTTAAACTTACCATGCTTACCTTCGTAGAAGAAGAATACCGGTGCTTTCAAAAGAAGCACCCCGAAACTCTGGATGGACCTGGAAAGCAGGAACTAGATTCTCGGGGCGAGGTCAACTGGGATCTCTTTGTCCCTCGTTAGTTTTCCGGGCCACAGGTTGTGTGATGAATCCTGCTCAGGGCACCTGGAAGGAAATTGCGTGGAACGGGATCCGCTTTAGGGCCCCTGCTGGTTGGCAAGTTGGGACGATAGGAAAAAACTACCTGATGCTCGAAGAAGAATCAGGTCCGGTTCTGGAGGTCAAGTGGGGGCACATAAAGGGAACTTTTTCCCACGAGGCCCACCTGCATCGTCTTACCAATCTCCACGGGAAAAAAGTTGGAAACTCCGTTAGTGAATGTCCACTTCCCGCCGAATGGGAAGAGGCCCTTGAGAAATACAAGGCCACCAGCTTCTCATGGCAAGGAAAGACAACCAGCGGCAAAGGACTGATCCTTTTTTGTACCACATGCCGGAATGCCACATTGATTCAATTCTACCAGAGGGTCACCTCCGATGGGCATGCGGTTTCCCGCCGATTATTGGGTTCTTTCCGAGATCACCGGAAGGATAACCAGGTGCACTGGTCTGTTTTTGGCATAGGCGCAACAATTCCTGATAGGTTCCACCTCATACAGCACAGATTTGGAGCTGGTGAGTTTGAGCTGACATTTGCCTCTAAAGACCAGAAGATCATTCTATACCGCTGGGGGCCTGCATCTGTTCTTCTTCGCAACCGGGACCTTGCCCGGGCGGCCCGAACGATGGTCCGCCCTTCGGGGGGAGAGTTCCGATCGACAATCGTGGCCAGCAACAAGGCCGTGGAATGGAGCATAACGCCACCCACTACCCGGTGGGCGCACTGGTGGCACCGGCTAACGGTGAAGCCCTCTTTCCAGTGGTTTCGACTGTGGCACCTGGAGAAAAAAAACTCCATATTCGGGGTACGGATAGAAGGGAAAACAGCGCCCGATCCCCGTTTTCTCGAAAGGATTTGTGCAGGGTATGAGGGTATTTAAAAAACATGCCGGAACGCTCCAGCTTACTCGTGGCGAAGCCCTTATATACAAGCCAATAAAGAACCTCAAGATCAAAGAGGCCCGCCTGGAAACCGGAGAGGTGCTTTTAACCTATCCCACCAAGATGCGTCCATGGATAGCCGACCTTATCAGAAAATTTGGCGGGGCCGTTAATGAGGTCCAGCCAAAAAAACTCCAGCTCGATGAACTGGGCACTGCAGTCTGGGATCTCATGGACGGGAGGCGTTCGGTACTCCAGATTATCAAGGGATTTGCCAAAAAGTATGACCTGCAAACCAGAGAGGCCGAGGTAGCCGTCACCCAGTTTCTGCGGATGCTGGGAAAACGTGGGATCATAGGACTCAAGTAGATACCCACGGGCTTCCGGCCGGGGTCCTCTGCCAATTATTGATAGGTGCCTTTCGGGTCCTCACAAAAGGATTAGTGACTATAGAATCAGGTGTTAAACCCAGATTGTGCAGTAGACCCCTACTGCACAATCTGGGTTAAAATTTCGTGAGAGCTTCATCACACGTGGAGACTATTGGCAGGAAGGAATCAAATCCAGCTATCTCAAAAACTTCCCTTATATAATCCTGCATTGAACACAGTACGAGCTTGCCTTCAGTAGGTTTGAGATGCTTGGTGGCCTTGTTCAGAACCCTCAAACCTGCACTTGAAATATAGTCAAGGTCCTCAAAATCTATAATCATCTTGTTTGACCCACTTCCAATAGCATCAATGATCTTCTCTTCAAAGCCTGGTGAGGTATTCGAATCAAGGCGACCACTCAGCTTGAAAATAGAAATATCATTTTGCATCTTCTCGATAATCTCCATCTATTCCCCTCCTAACCCGTTAAAAATAGGTTCACGACTCATAAAAACAATGAAAACCCTCTCTTGAATTGAAATCTTGTGGGTGCTCATGGGTAACTTTGATTAACCCCCCCCTATGGTTTTCTTCATGGTTAAAATGTTTTTTTTGCCCTTTCTCTTATAAACGACTTCATCCATAAAGCATCTCATCAAGTGGCAGCCAAGACCACCTATTTGGCGCTCCTCAAGAGGTTGTCCAAGATCGGGTACTTCGACTTCACAAGGATTAAAAGGAATCCCATCGTCCTCGATTCGCAGAACAAATGTCCCTCTTTGACACAAAACGGTGACCTTGATCCAATGTTCGGCCTTGTCCGTGTAACCATGGGAAATAATGTTAGATAAAACCTCCTCCATGGCAAGATTGATCTGAAAAATGGCCTCTTTTGGCAGCCCAATAGAACTGCCTAGCTCTTCCATATTGAGGTGCAGCTTATCCAATTCGGATAGACAATTTCTGAACTCAAATGAAATCTTCTCCCCGTTCATAGGTGTCAGCCTTTCTCTGGACTATTGGCCCTCATCAAGGGTTCGGCGCTTCTCCAGCATTACCATATACAACCTTCCTATCAACCAGAACCCGTAGCTCACAAAAGACTAACGCCGATGTTCTGCCTGCAGGTCTCACAACTTTCAGCGCGAGAAACGAGTAATCGCTCCTCCCAGGCGCTTATCTTCTCGGCGACGGATTTTATAATCTTCGGCATGAGCTCCGGAAATCGCTCCATGGTTGAGCCAAACTTCTCCCTGCTCAAAATCAGACAGGTTACATCCGTTAAAGCCTTGAGCGAAAAAAGGCGATGCATTTTACCCAACAGGGCTATTCCGCACAAGAACTGCCCGCTATCATAGTCCCGCATTGTCTGTTCACCGCTTTCATCTGTTGTGCGCACAAGCCTGAGTTCTCCTGAAAGGATATAAAAAGCCTGGCCGTCATCATCACCCTGTCGAAAGAGATACTCCCCCTGTTTATAGGTTTCTCTTGTGCCTATATAGGCTAAAACCTTGAGCGTTTCCATTGGGAGACCCGAGAAAAGATAGGTTTCCCGGAGGATTTCAAGATTTTCCTGAAACTCGCTGGACTGATATGCTTCATTTTTTTCCGAGGACAAGCTCATGTAACACTCCTTCCTTGGCAATAAGTTCATCATACCTTCCCATTTCAACGATTTTGCCGGCCTTCATGACTGCGATCTTGTCATAGGTCTTGGTTATATCCAGACGGTGAACCACAGAGATCAGGGTAGTTTTTTTCCACCTGGTATCAAGTTGATTCTGTATGCGCGTCTGGGAGTTGTTATCAAGCCCCGAAGTCGCCTCGTCCATGATGAGCATCATTGGTGTCTTGAGAAAAGCTCTGGCAATAGCCAGCTTCTGGCGCTGACCGCCGGAAAGTCTGTCTCCCTTGGTACCCACCTGAAATTGCATGCCCATCTCTACAATGGTTTCCAGAAGGTCCTCTTCGATAAGCAGTTGAACTATGCTCTGATTGATTTTTTCCTGCGCCTCTAGCCTTTCTGTATTTGTTTTTCCGAATAAGATGTTGTTCAAGATGGTTTGCGAATGGATGTAATCCGACATGTTATAGAAAGAAACGGCTCCGGGATCATCTGCTGAGATCTTCTCCCTGAACAGAGCCCGTCCTTCCAGAATGAGTTTTTCCAGCATGGCCGGCAATCCTATCATCTTATGTCTTCCCGGATTAAAACGCAAGGCTACCTCCAACAGCTTTCCCCGGTCCAGATCCGAGATTTGATGCAGTTTTTTTTCTTTCAGGCGTTCAACGAGTTCTGTATATATGTCCAACTCACCCGGGCTGATGGGGCTTTGTTGGAAAAACACCCTGTCAGGCGGAAGATTCCCCAGGATGTCCACAGTTTGCCTGGAAAGCTCGGCACCCAGGCTTAACAGTGGTCTTGTCAGATCAGCCTTGTACAGAAAGTCCAGAAAATACGTATTGTGGGGCAGGTTATCGTCTTTAAATAGTTCCTGACTGCTGGTGCCGAACATCAGATTCTCGGCAATGCTGGAGTGATAAAGATACCGGTCTTCGTCAAAAAATTCAACGTAGTCGGCAAGCCTTTCGCCAAAATTACGCTCAAAGTCCTGGCGAACGTGGAGAATATTCGACACCAGATCTTTATGCTCATCGTGAACGAGGATGGCGTTCAGACCGAATCGCAAGACATCGGCAAAGATGCCTGTTTGCTGGAAGACCTCGATGATTTCATCACGGCCCGGTAGTGAATCTGCTTCCCCGGCCCCATCACCATCTCCCTCAATGAGGGATGAACAGCCGTAGAGGACGTTCTCTTCAATGGTTCCATCAAAAATAAAGGGCGCCTGGGCAACAATACCAATGTTATGAGCCATGTCTGTTTTGGTAAGATCGTCAACTTCCTTCTGGCCGATCAAGACATGACCTCCCGTATACTTATACAGCTGTCCGATGCATTGGGCCAGGGTGCTTTTGCCGCTCCCCGAAAAGCCGACCAGGGCCAAATGTTCTCCGGGTTTCAGGGAAAAGGTAATCCCGTCAATTAACCGGATACCGTCTTCGGTATCGAACGAGAGGTCTCTGACTTCAAGATCCCCCTCTAATTCATAGGGCACTCTGCCTTCCGGCTTGATGGCGTGTTCGGGTGTAGCATCAAAGTATCCCATGGTTTTGTTGTAGCCTACTGAGGCATCCTGATAAAGCTGGTAGAAATCGATGAGTTCTTTCCAGGGATCATACAACCTCTCCTGGGCGGACAAGAATGCAACCAGTGCACCTAACTCTAATTGGCCTTTAATGGTTAAGTAGCCCCCCAGAATGAACACGAGAAAGGGGCTCAAATTGGTAAAGAAATTAGTCGCCGCCTTGACGCCGAATCGGTAGAGCCCCCAGACGATTCTAATCCTCATCTGTTCATCCACCAGTCGGTCAAATTTTTTACCCTCGATGGCGTAAGCACCATTGCCATGTATCTCATGAATCCCGCTGATAGATTCGGCGATCTTATTTGACATAGTGCGAGCTGAATCCACACGCTTCTTATTGGCCTCGTTGGCTCCCTTCTGAATGGCGGGAACCAAAAAAACTACCATCGGATAAATACCCATGCACAGGGCAGCCAACCACGGACTCAGCCAGAAAAGGTACCCTGCAAAGGCGAGCAGGGTCAAAACGCTGGTTATGGGGACCCCAACGGACATGCCCACGAAATCCCCTGCAGCAGCAAGTTCGTTTACGAGCGAGGTTACAACCAGACCGGGCCCGGTCTTTCGAAAAAAGCTCAAAGGAAGTGTCAGAATGTGCTGATACACTGCTTTTCTCATATTCGCCAGGGCCCGTTGGCTTATTAAATTCATAAGAACGCTGATGAGATATTTTAGCCCGCTGGAAAGAAGGACTGCGGCCAAGTACAGACCACAATAAAGCAACAATAAATCCATCTTTTTTAGGTTAATAGCTTCGTTAACAATTCTTTTCTGCATCTCAAGGGGGAAGACCCTGGTAAACACCGTAACCGTAATAATGGAGACCATAAGCACCTGGAGCTTAATGTTTCCCGGCAATATCCAGGAAAAGAGTGACCTTTTAACTACAGAGGTTTTCATATTGCCCATAGTAAACTCATCCTCCTAGCTCAATACAATTTTTCTCCTAAAAAATAGGCCCTTCCATTCCAGAAAAAGGGTCAACAGATTTGCAATATGGCAGAAAAAAATTGTTTTTGCACGGGTTAAATTATTCTTAAGGTCCCCAACAAGGATGCAATTCCACCCTTTATTACCGCCTATGGGGACCGCCCATTCAATATTCTTGATATTAAAGGCTCTCAGTTCGAAGTCGTACCGCGTTGTCTCAAGGCTTTTTCGTCAACTCACCGAGTCGATCGCATAAAAGGTGATTGACAAAATGGTTCCATATACCGCAATTTGCGGATACTGTGGCCAAACCTGGACAACTAAGTGCAGAAGCTTTTTCGCCTGCCCTAACTTACCTTTGAAAACAGGCCAAGACATTATGATCTCATGGTTTAAGCATCCAATCTTTTTTGCATGTGGTGCACCTTTTGTGATAGCATTATGTATACCTGCTAAGGAGATGGATTCACCGTTTTCTGCTGTAGTGTTTAAGGAGGACAAGGATGCGATATCGGTGGAAATTGCTCATCTTGCTTCTCATAATTTCATTAATTCCCATTGCAGTATTGAGGATCTTTAGTGTACGCCATGTTCAATTACTTGCAGACAGCCTTGTCTCCAATACGCGTACTCGCGTTATCAACAATTCAGAAAATGACCTGCGCTTCCTGGTGGACAGCTACTCGGCATGGATTCGGTCAGCGCGTGAGCACATTGAAACAGTGCTCATGTTCCAGGCGAGGGAAGTGGAGCAATCCCTTGCCGAGAAAGCGCCCCCGCCATCAAAGGTCTACTTCGAAGAAGATTTTAACGAGGGCAGGAATGTACCCCCTGACACCACCCTCTCTCAAAAATATTCCCGAATCCGGCCTGACGGAACCTCGACTCTTCTGAGAGTCTCCTATTCAACGCAGGTTTTCAAGGTGGCGCCAGAAGTTAGTGAGCAGGATGTTGCCGCAGACATTGCACGCCTCTCAAGGCTGACCCCCATGTATGAAAGGCT
>JBDRPB010000047.1:0-2051 GCA_043809485.1 Pseudomonadota bacterium
AAGGATGTAATTGTGCTGTTAAAGATGTAACAGCTTTGTAAAATTATCAAAAAAGCCTTGCGCTAAAGCCCTAAGAAATGTCAACCTTATAGCAGGAATTGTTTGAAATCGGTGGAAGGGTTTCGTTGATCCCATCGGACAGGATGTGCCATGACTCATACACCCCAAAAAACCAGGGCAACCATCCTTGTCGTCGATGATGACGAGGATATCGTGCAGACCATCAAGGGCAATCTGGAGTTAGATGGTTATGAGGTTTTGTCCGCCTTTAACGGTCGGACCGGGGTTGACATGGCTAAGAAACACCGGCCCGATCTGGTCGTACTCGATCTGAATCTGCCCGATATTGACGGAATCAAGGCCTGTCAGATAATTAGGAGGGAATTTGATTTCCCTATCATCATGCTGACAGCCAGGGACGGGGTCTCGGACACGGTCCTTGGCCTCGAGTGCGGAGCAGACGATTATATGGTCAAACCCTTCAACTTTCTCGAGCTTTCTGCCAGGATCAAGGCCAATCTTAAGAGGGTTGAAAGAGATCTGGTGAAGAATTATTGTGAGATTAAGGATCTTTTCATGGACTTCAAAACCAGGAAGGTCTCTGTCCGGGGAGAGGAGATTAAACTGACCAAGACGGAATTCGAATTATTGGAACTCTTTGTTTCTTATCCCGATGAGGTCCTCTCCAGGGAATTTATCACAAATCAGATCTGGCGCGATTCAGAACTCTATCAGCACAGCAGGGCATTGGACGTCCATGTGCAGAGACTCAGAAAAAAGATAGAAGCCGAGATTGAAAACCCACGGTATATAGTCACAGTGGCGGGGGTAGGGTATAAATTCCAGGTTAGCTCATAGCTCATAATCCAGAAGAATATTTCAAATTAGCCATGCGCCATGGGGCAGCAGCTATTCTGTTACTTCTTTTACATTATTGTTGCTTGACTAACTTGCTGTTTTATCTTTTACTTTCTGTCAAATTGTTCCATTTCATTAATGTAGAGCGCGCCCCGGTGAAATAGGTGCGGCATTTTACGGGGGAGGCCGCATTTCCTGTCTACGCATTTGAAGGGGAGCCGTGGGGAGCGTCATTAGCAGGGAACAGAAGCACGCATGTTATGATTACCGCGCAAAAAAGGGGTGATTAAATGCCATCAGAGGAGAAATCGCAAAAGTCCGGCGAAAAAAGGTCCTGGTGGGCTGGAAAAAAGGGCTGGTTGTTTGGGGTGACTATTGGCGTTGTTTTGTCAATAGTGATAGTGCTGTCATCCGGTTTCATGATTGATACGACCAATAAGGATGTCTTTTGTGTGACTTGCCATGTGATGAAGCCCTTCAGGATCTCATGGCAGGAGGATGTGCACGGGGGTCAGAACCCGCAGGGATTTGCGGCTCAGTGTGTGGATTGTCACCTTCCGCACGGTGATTTCTTTGAATTTTTCATGGTCAAGGCAATTACCGGTACAGGGGATGTGATACAAAATCTGTATATTGACGGGGCTGAGTTTGATTGGGCCGGCAATGCGGAAAAAAGACTGTTGAAATTTACTTTTGAAAGTGCCTGTCGCCGCTGCCATCACGTTCTGACCCCACCCGGAATTACTTCCGGCGGGCTGATCGCCCATCGTGCGTACTTAAGGGGAGACACAAAAAAGACATGTGCCGAGTGTCATCCCCGTGTAGGCCACAAAAATATGATTGAGATTGCCGACAACTTTTTCAAAAAGTCATAAGTTTGAAAAGATAAACGTGATAGGGTCGAAAGGAGGAGGGGAAAATGAAACATTCGCTCAGCAAAATCGGGATAGTGTGTCTTGCCCTGCTCATCGTGGGGGCTGTTGTCATGGCCTATGCGCAAACGCAAAAGAACCAGGCGACAGGGGAAAAAGCGCAATATCCTAATTTGGCAGACAAAAAAAAGGAGCTTGTAATAAGTAGAGGCATGACAAAGGAGGCGGCCAACTGCATCGAGTGCCATGCCAAAAAGATGCCCGGTACTGTGGCGGCCTGGAAACTTTCTCAAATGGGTCATGCGGGAATTTCATGTATAG
>JBDRPB010000048.1:0-11318 GCA_043809485.1 Pseudomonadota bacterium
CCCCAACCCCTTCTTGACCAGCTTGCGGATGGCGGCAGACTTATCATCCCTGTGGGGAACAGATTCAGCCAGGAACTTATCAAGGCAACCAGGAAAAAAGGAAATACCATCCAGAAGAACCTGGGAGGCTGACGCTTTGTGGACTTGGTGGGTGTTCATGGGTGGAAAGATTAGCAAAGCTTCGCTTCACGATTTTGATACTCGATGCTGGATTCTGAGGAATTGTCTTATTTTATTCTAAAAAACGCCTCATCAAACTCGGGCCTGTCTTCGTATTTTTCCATCAAACCCCGGGCCCCGCTCATTGGTGTATATACCGTCTAAAATGGTGAAACAGGGAGGTAGAATTTTGGGAATTTTTGCGATCATGTAGTTGAGATCTTTTTCCTGATCCGCACTGTGACATTTCTTTCTCGATTTTATATCCAAAGTGCCTTTCAAGTTTTTTATGCCAAGGCTTACTACCGTCTGTGCATGGGTCTTCAAGACCGGTATGTTCACTACAAAATCACTGTGCAGCATGTCAGCATTGAAATTCAGGGCTACTCCTTCCCCGAGATCGACTTTCTTAAATGGCCGCTCAAAGACGTTAATGCATTTGACCCCATACCTTTTTCTTAAAATGTTATAGCCAAGGGTTTCAAATGCATTGGCAATTGTCTCTTTGTCGTTGGGATTAAATGTGACAGTGCCCTCCCCTATCATAATATCATCAATCCCCTGCTCCTTAAGTAGCACCACCATATCTTCCACGACCCGGGAGGTCGTGATAACACCCCACTTGGGAAATGGCACTGCCTTAGTCCAGAACACGATGTTTGGTTTAATGAACACCTTTGCATTGGAAGAAAGGTTCTCCAGACCCTTCGCTAACTCCACGGCCTTCCGGACCGATTCCATTGGTTTCTCATATCGTACGATGGAGACCAATTTATTATCTGATTGAGAGTCTAACATTCCGATATTATTAATCGTTTAACATTAGCATTGCTCTAAAATCTGTTATGATTTTATTTACCTTTGGGGCACTTTTTCAGCACAAAGAAATCCCTCAGGAGTGTGATTGCCCGGGCCCAAAAAATATCCATGCGAACACTTTTGAACGTTACCAAACATTTACGTCGTTGTAAATACTGTATATTTATATATTTTCGCTAAAAATTAAAAAACTTGATTTTGAAAAAGAATTGAAGTATATGTGTTGCGCTTTGCATTCAGGTTGATTGTGTGCAATCCATTTTATCCTACTCAAGGCGGTTAAGGTGGATTTTATTTAGCCTTCAGCATGAAAGCTGGTTCTATGTTAGGATACATTTCGTAAAATACTCATCCTTACCATTCTTTCGTCGAGGTGGTAGGGGCAGAAGGGGTGAAAGGGATAATCATGGCTAAAACGTTGGGAGATATTACCAGTGAATTGACCGAGAAGGTCCTCTCTCCGGCAAAGGCTGAAGCTGAGAAAATCGTTTCAGATGCCAAGGCGGAGGCAGGAAGGATCACGACAGGGGCTGAGACCGAGGCTGAAAAAATTAAGCAAACAGCAGGAAAGAAAGCTGAAGAAACCCGAAAGCAGATGGAAACCGATTTGGACACGGTGGCCCGCAACTTTGTTATTATGGTGCAAGAGCGACTGGAAAAGACCATTGTAGAACCTACTATTGAAGAAGAAGCAAGAAAATCTTTCAGTGACGACAAATTTTTACAGAAGATGATCGAAATTCTTCTTGTTCAGTTTACCAAGGTTCATGGCGAGGACCAGAAGATTGAAGTGCTTCTTCCTGAAAACAGGAAGACTGAACTTGAATCATGGTTTCTGGAAAAGTTTCGCAAAAAGGCCGAGGCACCTCTCGTCGTTCAGTTTACTGACAAGACATCCTTTGGATTCAAGATTGGTATTGAGGGGACAGGGCAACACTTTAACTTTGGTGATGGTTTGGTAGAGGTTTTGTCGGGATTTTGTTCCCCTCGTTTTCGAAAATATTTCTTTGCTGCAGAGGAAGAATAGGAACTGATGGGAGCTTATTATCATTTAGCATGCCTGCTTCCTCCATTACCGGTTGAGCTTGGTGAAAAGCTGTCGCTTACGATGGCTGAGACCATCGGAGTGGTCAAGCGGAATATACAATGTGGGGACGAGTCGCTACTTGAAGCACAGCTTCTGTCGATCGATGTCGCCAATTGGGAACAAATCGACCAGGATCGAGATATCTTTACTGATGGTGGTGTATTAACACGAGAAGATATCGAAACCCAGAAAAATCTCCCCTCGTTTCTTGAAGACTTTATCGAGGAGAAGGAACGGGGTATTCGTCGCCCATACATGTACGATCGTCTATGGGATCGATATTACACTTATTTTTATGAATTGGCGCAAAAGTTGAAGTGCCAGTTTGTCCTCGATTATCTTCCCTGGGAGATCGAATTGCGAAATAACCTGGTATCCCTGAGGGCGAAGGAAAGCGGAAAGGACGCCGAAGCTCATGCGGTTCTCGGCAATTTCAGTGCTGCTGACTTTACCAACATGATGGCGCAGGTCAAGGGAAAGAAAAATCCATTATTGGCTGAAAGGTATCTTGATACAGAGCGATTGAAGCACATTTTCCATTGTCAGGGCAACAACCCTTTTTCTATTGATGCCATTCTTGCCTATGTGTCACAGCTTATGATTTACAGTCGTTGGGAAAGGATAGAAGCACCTTATGAATTCTATGATTTTTTATATAAGGGAGGTTGAATGTGGATAGTGTAAGCGGTGGTCGGGTCGTAGGAGTGACTGGTCCATTAGCAACCGTAGAAGTAATGAAGGGTCAGGAGGTCTCGCAAAATGAAGTGGGCTATGTGGTCTGCCAGGGTGTCCCGCTCAAGTCAGAGATCATCAGGATTCGCGGTAATCTGGTGGACATGCAGGTTTTTGAAAGTACCACAGGTATGCGGGTGGGAGACAAGGTTGATTTTTCAGGGCAGTTACTTGCTGCCTCTTTAGGCCCTGGCCTTCTGGGATCTATTTACGACGGTCTCCAGAATCCTCTTGGAAAACTGGAGAATCTCCACGGGTATTTCCTGCAACGTGGACAGTACGCTAGTTCTCTTGATGAAGAAAAGACCTGGGAGTTCACACCCACGATTACAAAAGGCTCAAAGGTCAGAGCAGGTCATTATCTCGGTAAAGTTCCTGAAAGTATGTTTGATCACCAGATTATGGTTCCGCTAACATTCCTGGGGACATGGGAAGTGGTGGATATTAAATCCGCGGGTTCTTATACCGTCAATGAGCAGATTGCCATCCTGAAGGATGAGGAAGGAAGAGAAGAGTCGATTACCATGGTGCAGGAGTGGCCGGTAAAAATACCTGTTCGGACCTATCCGGAAAGGATACTTCCCATCAAGCAGCTTCTTACTCAGATGCGTCTTATTGACATCTTTTATCCGCTGGCAGAGGGTGGTACGGCATGTGTCCCGGGACCTTTTGGTGCAGGAAAGACCGTTTTACAGCAAATCATTTCTCGCTATGCCCAGACAGATATCGTGATTATTGTTGCCTGCGGCGAACGTGCCGGTGAGATTGTGGAGACGATTCGGGAATTTCCTGAATTGGAAGACCCCAAGACGGGGAGATCCCTGATGGAGAGGACGGTCATTATCGCTAATACCTCATCAATGCCGGTGGCGGCACGAGAGGCGTCAATTTACACAGGAGTCTCGCTGGGTGAATACTACCGCCAGATGGGGCTTAAGGTACTGACCCTTGCTGACAGCACGTCAAGATGGGCCCAGGCCCTTAGAGAATCATCAGCCCGTATGGAGGAGATACCTGGTGAGGAGGCGTTTCCGGCCTATCTGGAGAGTCGTATTGCTGCAGTCTATGAGAGGGCCGGTCTTGTAAGGCTTTATAATGACTCTACCGGATCTCTTACTATAATTGGAACCGTTTCCCCTGCGGGAGGAAATTTTGAAGAGCCGGTTACACAGAATACTCTCAAGGTTGTGGGGGCTTTTTACGGACTTTCCCGTACACGGTCTGATGAACGGAAGTATCCCGCCATTGACCCACTCATTTCATGGAGCCTTTACCTGGATTTGATGGAAGATTCATTGAATGAACGTCATGAAGGCTGGGTTGATCTGGTCAAAGAGGCACGAGCGCTGTTCAATAAAGGAAGTGAAATTCACCAGATGATGCTCGTTGTAGGTGAGGAGGGAATCAGTGTGGATGATCTGGCAACCTACCTCAAATCGGAAATCATTGATGCTGTTTGCCTGCAACAGGATGCCTTTGATGTCGTTGAGCGGGCGACTTCCGAGGAAAGGCAGATATCGGATTTCCTGCTTCTCATGGAAATGGTTCACCATGACTTTACGTTTGACACTAAAGAGGAAGCACGAAAAGAGATGACCCATATACAGAACCTCTTTTTTCAGCTGAAGTATTGTGTTTTTGAGAGTGAAGAATATCAAAAATATCGGAAAGAAATCGAAATGATCCAGGGAAAGGAGTAGCTTGCGGATGATCATAGAATATACACGTATAATCGCCATTCAAGGCGATATTATCACGGTACCGGCAAAAGAAATTGACTATGGAGAGCTGGCTACCGTGAAAAGCAGGCGCGGGACATCCCTGGCCCAGGTGATCCGTCTGCGGGGAGATGATGTTTTACTGCAGGTTTTTGCAGGGTCGAGGGGAGTTGCTACTGGAGATCAGGTACGATTTTTGGGACATCCCATGCAGGTGGCTTTTGGAGACGCCCTTTTGGGGAGGATATTCAACGGTTCCGGAGATCCCATCGATGGCGGATCTGAACTGGTGGCATTACCCCGGATTGATATCGGCGGTCCTTCGGTAAATCCCATTATGCGTGTTATACCCAGGGGTTTTATAGAAACGAGGGTCCCCATGGTGGATGTCTTCAACCCCTTGGTTGAAAGCCAGAAACTTCCCATCTTTGCTGCAGCCGGGGAACCTTACAATGAGCTTCTCGCCCGCATTGGAGTGCGTGCTGAGGCAGACATTGTTATCCTCGGAGGCATAGGCCTCAAGTATGACGAATACCTGAAGTTCAAAAGAACCTTTGAAGAAGCCGGGGTGTTATCTCGAACCATCATGTTTATTCACACAGCTTCTGATCCCGTCGTGGAAAGACTGCTTGTTCCCGATATGGCTCTGGCCGTGGCGGAACGCTTCGGAGTGCAGGGCAAGAGAGTGCTCGTGCTTCTATCAGATATGACCGCCTTTGCCGATGCTATGAAGGAGATCGCCATTTCCATGGACCAGGTTCCGTCAAACCTGGGTTACCCCGGTTCACTTTACAGTGACCTCGCCTCTCGTTATGAAAAGGCCGTTGACTTTGACGGAGCTGGCAGCATCACCATCCTTGCCGTGACCACCATGCCCGGCGATGATGTGACCCATCCGGTCCCCGACAATACGGGTTATATCACTGAAGGACAATTTTATCTCAAACACGGGGCAATTGAACCCTTTGGTTCACTGTCTCGATTGAAGCAGCTGGTCATCGGTAGCGTTACACGAGAGGACCATGGTTATATCATGAACAGCATGATCAGGCTCTTTGCCAGAAGCCGCGAAGTGGAACAGAAACTGGCTATGGGTTTCGATAAAACGGCTGATGATGACAGGTACCTGGAGTATGCAAAGCTTTTCTATGAGCGATTTATGGATCTGAAGGTGGACATAGGACTAAATGAAGCCCTCGATCTGGGGTGGAAAACCATGGCTGAGTGTTTCCGTCCGGATGAAGTCGGAATTAAACAGGAAATTATAGATCAATACTGGCCTAAAGGCCACTGAGTATTATAGGACTATGGCTGAACGAATAAAGTTAAACAAGGTTTCCTTGAGGGAACAGAAGCTGAAAGTGGCAATGTATGAGCGTTTCCTGCCGGCTCTCGAAGCCAGAAAAGAGCAGTTCCTGATGAAACTGGCAGTTGCCCGTAAAAATATCAAGGAAAAGCAGGCTCTCATGGAAGAGCTGTTAAATGAAATTAAATCATGGTCCCAGTTGTACAACGATATGAAGGACGAGATGAATTATTTTATTTCCATCAAGGAGGTCGTATCTTCAATACATAATGTAGCTGGATTGAAAGTGCCACAGTTTCATGAGGTTATTTTTGACGATCCGCCTTACGGTCTATTTGCCACCCCGTATAGTTTTGATGAGGTCATGGTTAAGACGCGAGAGGCTATTTCTCTTCGAGAAGAGATCAACATGCTTAAGGAACAGGAGAAGGTGTTGTATAAAGGGTTTCTCAAGACCAGTCAGCGAATCAACCTTTATGAACAGAAGTTGATTCCCAAAGGCCGGGAAGCCGTCAGGAAGATCACCGTTTATCTCCAGGACCAGCAGGCGGCCGCTGTTGGTGTTGCCAAAGTTGCCAAGAGACTGAGTGGGGCGGCTTAATGCGGAAGGCTGTGAAAAAGTAGGACAGGATTTAGGAGTTAGCACATTGGCTTTAGTAAAAATGTCGAGAGTATATATCGTCGGGCCATCCGATCATAAAGAGGAGACGATGCGTTTTCTACAGGAGGCCGGAGTCGTCCATGTGGAACCGGTCACCGATATGACGGATGAGTTTGATAGGAAAAACGCAGCCGCTGTACAGGATTTAAGAAAGATCACACAGGTCAGTAAGGCCGTCAGACGTCACAGCAAGCAGGAAGAAAAAACTCCTGTGCCTGTGCCGGATGAAGAGCTTGTTACCTACATTGAAAAGAAGGTATCTCTATTGGAGGAAATACGGAGTAGAAAACAGGCCCTCCAGAGAGTTATTGAAGGTCTTTCTGTCTGGGGAGATTTTGACCTCCAGCAGATTCGGAAGCTTGAGGAAAATGGGGTTTATGTCCAGCGGTTTCGCATGGATGAGAAAAAATGGAGCTCTTTCAGTATCCCCGATGATGTTTTCCTGGAAACGGTATCGGAGAAACAGGTAATATTCTTCTTTACCATTTCGGCCGATAAACCCCTCCAGATTTCACAGGCAACATTGCTTTCCTGGCCTGATCTTGGGCTGGATGATGCGAAACAGGAGTACGAGCGCTTATTAAAGCAAGAAGATAAATTGACTAAAGAACTCGCCGGAGCTGCTGATAAAACTGACACATTGCAGGATCAGTATAGGGCCGCTCTGAGTAGGGCCAGCTATATAGAAAAGACTGGAACCGTCTATTCGGAAGATTATCTCTTTGGTGTTCAAGGATGGATACCCTGTGAACAGGAAGATGAGCTTTTGAAGGAGGTTGAGAAAAGCAGTCTCCCACTTCAGGTCAGTGTAAGGGATCCTCTCCCGGAAGAAGTACCTCCGTCATTACTCAAAAACAACTGGTTTATAAAAAGGATTGAACCCCTCTTGAATCTTTACGGAGTTCCCAACTACAGGGAAATAGACCCGTCCTACTTTTTTGCCCCCTTTATGATCCTGTTTTTTGGGGTTTGTTTGAGTGATGCTGGCTATGGCCTGGTTTTCTTTTTGGTATCCTACTGGGCTGATAAGAAGTTTGGATCGAAGATTCAGGGGTTATCACTGGTGATGAAACTGTGTCAGGCCTTTTCAGTGGCAACTATATTTGTCGGTCTCGTGACCGGTTCGATTTTCGGCTATAATTTTATCAACCGTGAATGGATTCCTATCGATCTATCCGTTGGGACTGGAGACCCGATGATTTTGTTCTATATTTCTCTGGGCCTGGGAGTGCTTCACCTATCGTTTTCCTATATTTTGGGGATAATACAAGCTCCCTCTTTGCGGGTCCAGTTGGAGAAACTTGGTGTGATGGGGGTACTCTGGGGTGGAGTCATTTTGGTAAGTAGGAATATCTGGTTTTCTGGCCCGGCCTCTATCATACACCTGCCTCTCTTCTATGGAGGAGTGGGGATTCTTGCAATGGGTCTTATCCTTACCCTCCTCTTTGCAACGGATAATAAGAATTGGGGTATCCGTATTGGATTGGGACTTTGGAATATTTATGGAATGACTGGCCTGATCGGGGATTTGCTTTCGTATGCCCGTCTGTTCGGATTGGGTATTGCCACAGGAGCTATTGCCTCTGTCATGAATCAACTGGGAGGTATGGTTATGAGTGCCGGTGGAAAATACGCGGGGCCTGTTCTGGCGGTGATGGTTATTATCATAGGTCATATCTTTAATCTTGCCCTCAGCATTCTGGGGAGTACTGTTCATTCAGCCCGTCTGCACTTTGTCGAGGCCTTTAAAAGCTTCTTCCAGGGCGGCGGTATTGAGTATAAACCATTCAAAATTGAAAGGGGTTAAATAGTTATGAATAGAAAGTGTATTGCTGTCGTTGGTTCTCTGAGCATGATTCTATTGGCAGGTTTTTTGTCTTCGGCATTCGCTCAAACGGTAGCTGAGCAGAAAGATTGGGCTCCCCTTATCGCGAAATTTGCCATGGGTCTTAGTTTATCATTAGGTCTTGCAGGGTCTGCAATAGGTCTCGTCATCGGTTTTCAAGCCCTCTTGGGTGGCGGCGAAGAGAATTTTTATAAAGTCATTCCTGTTGCTCTGATGCCTTCCACCCAGGGTATTTATGCAATGGTGGTATTTTTTACCAATATGGACAAATTTGATTCAGATCCCTATTCAGTTGCTGGAAAAGCGGCCATTGCCATGGTTGCCATGCTAATCAGCGGGTGGTATCAGGGAATGGTTTGTGCGGCAGGAATCAAGAGCATCCTGGAAGGGAAAAATACCGTTGCTAATGCTTTGGTAGCAGGCGCTATGCCCGAAACATACGCCGTTTTCGCTCTGGTTATGACATTCATTATGCCATAGGTGATAGGTGATAAGAACTTGCTTTTCGGGGAAAGAGTATAGGAAAAATTGGCCTTGTGTATCAGGCCAAATTCAACCTTCCCGCCTGAGATAGGCGGGATTGTGGGGGCCAGGCCCGCCCTGGCGCGACTAAATCGATTTGAAGGGACGACTCAGGTGTATTGCTTAAGAAAGGATTTTTTGGAATTGACAGGCAAGACCAGGTCTGGGCCAGGGGGAATTTTTTTAGATTCAGCCCGGGCTTATTAAGAACTTACATATATTCCGGCGAATTACTCGAAATTATTGAACAGTGAGAGCATTTCCTCCTTCAACCCTTCAGGGACCGAAGAAAGTTTTTCCATAGGCAGTTCGACAAACTCGCCAAGACTTCTCACAAGGAGATTGCTTTCATTATCCCGGATATCTGCTCTGGCCTTTATCCTGGGAGGTTTCGAGTCGTCCATGACCTCTCCCTTAATTACTAAGGGTGTTCCAATCAATACCGGCCTGATGTACTTAACCTCCATTTTCCTGGTTACCAAAAATATCTTTTTAAAATACATAATCGTCCAGGACATAACTTCGTCAAGCAGGGTAGATACAATGCCGCCGTGTGCCACATTTTCCCAGCCCTCATGATTCTTCCCCAGGGTAATATCAGAATAAACGGCATCACCAAAACGATAAAATTGCAAATTCAACCCAATGGGATTGGCCGTTCCGCAGGCAAAACAGTTGTGTCCCTGTAATTTTTTGATTGTAACCCTCTTCTCTTCGGACATTTATGCATCCTCTTTTTAGTTAAATGGTGGAGTATTTGATTTGTTTTCTGGTTGAATAGTGGGGTTGTTGAAAAGAAGAGAATTTGCTCAGGGGACACTAATACACCACTCAACAGCTTAACCACTTAACCAATCTCCGCCAGCATCGTGAACCACGTCATATCATAGTCCCACTCATGGACAATCCTGAAATCATAACTTCCCAGTCGTGCCTTGATTTCTCGATACTGACTTCTCATCAGACCTGAAATGATAAGCCTGTCCTTCTTGCGAAAGCCTTCTTTTTTGAGGAGTCTTCCGATTATCTCCTTATGAATATTCGCGATCACTAAATCTGCGGCTTCATTTACAAAATCCTCTGCCGGCCCTTCAACCACTCGGATGATCCCGTTAAGGTCGTTTAATCGGACATTTTCATTCGCAGTCCTCACGCAAAGCTGGTTAAGGTCAACAGCAAGGACCCTTTTTGCACCCAAATTGTTCTCACTTTTACCCTTACCCAATCCACAAAGTCAAGGAAGGAAATGACTCATTACCTGCTTACCTCTTGACGAGTTACAAAAATAATGATGAACTTAGACATTATCTGGCTATCAAGGAGTTCTATTCTGGGTAAACGTAACCATCAATTCAAAGTCGAAAACCTGAGCAAGTTTCTGGTCTATATACTTGGCCATAGACCGGATGAATTCGGTCTTGTGACGGACAGCGACGGTTTTGTGCCTTACAAAGAACTGCTTCAGGCCATCCATGAAGAACCGGACTGGCATTACGTGATGCAATCTCACATTAATGAAGTACTTTTAGGGAAAGACAGGCATCTGTTTCAGACAGGTGATAATCGGATCAGAACGGCAGAGAGACGCTGGCAATTTGATATCGATAAACCCTCACAACCTCTCCCAAAGCTGCTCCTTACACCTGTAAGGAGAAAGGCTCATCCTGTTGTGATGGAAAAGGGCCTAAAATCAGGCCAGGGTAAATATTTGGTCCTTTCCCCTGATCTAGAAATGGCTGAGCGAATTGGAAGCCGTCGCGACCAAAAGCCGGTATTGCTTGAGGTTATGGCCGACGCAGCCCAAAGCGAGGGAGTTTTATTCTATCCTTTTGGCAATCTTTTCTTGAGCCCTGAGATCCCTCCAAGATTTATCGCAGGCCCGCCGGTTCCAAAGGAGGTCCTGGACGGCCGCAGGGACGCGGAACCTAAAAAAGAAAAGATCATGCCGAGACAAGCTGTGCTAACCCCTGGCACCTTTCCTTTGGATTCCTCCAGGGACCCCGATCCTTATCGACGGGCCAAGGGAAAAAAACGCAAAAGTTGGAAGGAAGAGGCAAGAAAGGTGAGAAGAGGTAAACGGCGTTCAAAATAAGGGTTATGCTCTGTCCTGCACCACATATCCGTTACCATATTGCGGCCATCCTTGTCGTAGATCCCGTCTTCAGCGGGGCTGTACATTGGCTAAAATTTGTAGTCCAATACAAACGCTGGATTAGGCCATAGGGACCGGGGTATTGGAATACTGGAATGATGCAGGGCCGGGACAACATGAACGATATCTATTCTTTTACCCATTATTCCAACATTCCATGTGCTGGCATAAAAAAAGATGCCATTAAAAACCCTTCATATCAATAAGTTGTACAATTTCCGGGACGTTGTTTTGTGGCGAGTTCCACTTGAACGAGGCAGCTATTGCAGGCAAAAGCGCCGCCCGGCGATTTTTCGTCTCGCGTAAGCACATTGAC
>JBDRPB010000049.1:0-3812 GCA_043809485.1 Pseudomonadota bacterium
GGATCAGCAATTCTGTATTTTTATTTGCGAATGCTTTCCTAGGCCGAGGTTAATGCTATAATTGTGTCATGTCAATCAGTTAGGTTAAGGTGTCATCTATTAAAGGGCGAGTCAAGAGAAAAAACACCTCTCCCTAAAAAAATTCTTTTTCTCTTGGCTCGCCCTTTAATAGATGACACCATTGTTTCACAAGCCACCTTTCCAGATGATACTTGTATAGCAGTTGCGGCCCTGGGGAGAGAGTTCTGGCGTTATAAGCAGTTAAGATTAGAAGTAGAAGGGCAAGTCGGCAAGTATTTCGGCGAGGAACACCAATGGCAATTAAACGGCTTGCTCATCGCACACTGGCATTGGTTTCCATGGAATAAATACATAGACACCACATTAGCAGTGGGCGACGGTATATCCTATAATACCGAAATTTCCAAAATAGAAAAAGAGGATGATGAAGACGCCGGGCTGTGGCTTAACTACCTGATGTTCGAACTAACATCAGGTTTGCCGAAGTATCCTCAATGGGATGTGGTGGTTCGTATCCATCACCGATCGAGCATATATGGTCTGGCTGGCGCCGGCGGATCAAACTTCCTTACCGCCGGTATTAAATACAGCTTTTAATTCCGATTCTAAAATTACTTGCTTTTAACCACTACTTTAGTAGCAGCAACCGGGCAGCCCCTCCAATCAATATGGTGTCCTCAATTGCTTTAACGCTTCCGACTTTCCTCCCGTTGCGATTGAATACATCACCATTTGTATCAACTGAGCCAAGAGTGATGCCGGACTGGTTCCATACTTTCCCATCGGCATCAATATTCCCAATCGCTATCTTGCTGACATTGAATATGGTCCCGCCGGAATCAACGGACCCCACCGACCTCCCGTATAGATTGAATACAGTCCCATTTTCGTCAACTGAGCCAACAGCCTTGCCGTACCGATTTAATACATTGGCTTTCGACACATCTTCTCCCTTGGCTTTTTCACTTTTAGCAAATGCCTCCCCTCCAAACCCGGCCATGATGGAGAGTGTGAAAATGCAAAGAAGCCCCATTCTTAGGCAAATGGATATCCAGCCGTGCATATTTCTATTGCCTCTAAGCGTATCCATGAAATACCTCCTCTAATTAGTTCTTTTCAAATAGATTTTGTGGCTTTTTTCGTATCAAATATTTGACCAAGCTTCTTCGCTACTTTGTGACACCCTAATTGAACGGAAAGGCGCTAAAAAATCCCCTCTATCTCCCCTTTAGCAAAGGGGGATCGAGGGGGATTTTGTTCGATATTCAATTTTTTAATCCCTCAATTCACAATTCCTAAATTGGTTTTCCGCCTGAGGCGGACTCTTTTTAGACATTTTCCCGGTTTATCCAGGTCAGGGTTTTAAGACAGTTGTTCCGCGATTTCGGCATAAAAACTGTGTATGCGGGCAAGCAACTCGTCAGGACTCTCGTCATCTAAAAGTTGATCAGGGGCCCACCACCCCATCTCATTGAGATGGTCAGTTTTATCAAGTGTTCCCCTGAAATATTCATCTCTCCATCTGGCCGAGCTAACTGAAACCATACCGTCATTTTCACCTTCTGTCTTTCTGATTATTTCAAAGGGAATCTTGAGTCCACTAAAGACACCCCAAAAATCCTGCTTTCCTGCATAGGTCTGGAACTTTATCGTACCCTTACATGCCATTTCGAATTCTTTGACATCCTGATGTTCATTGAACGTTTTGCATGTATCCGTCCTTAGATCCTTCAAAGCGCTCAAGTCCACCCCCAGCTTTTGGATTAGTAAATGCAGAAGCGTGAGGTTATCAAGCCCCCAGTCGGCGAATGGAGATCCCTCGTGAGGTGTAGAGATAGTTGTAAGCGAAGCCACACGTTGGTGGATTTCTCCATCATTACGATCATTAAACATCATGTGACGCGCATCAAGCCCACCCATGCTGTGTGCGATAATGTTGATTTTTTCCTCTCGTGTTTCCTTAAGAATCTTCAATAAGTTTTCTTTTAGGTCATCGGCCCGTTTCTCTACCCCTGCTGCCCAGGCAACGTTGGAATGATAAACGATATATCCTTTCTGCTTTAGCATCGTCCGTATGCCTTTGAAATAATGCAGGTTGTCAAGCTCCGGATCATCGTTATTGTCGAGGTTCAGGGCGTCGTTCAACAAGACGTCAAAACGACACACGCCATGGACGAGCACAATCGGATAAGTCATGGCCTTTCACTCCGTATTATCAGGGCTTGTTTTTCCTCCGTCTTCGTGCCAACCATACCCCCATCAAGAGATTATTAAAGTCGTGGGCAATGCCACCGGCAAGGGTGCCCAATGCCTCCATTTTTCGAACATCCATCCTGGAAAAACAGATCGCATTTCCTTAAATGCATGTTCTTCCCATGATGAGTTTGGTTACAGGAAGGCGTGAGCTACAGTTTTAGGAAAATCCCTTCAGAAACAATATGACAACCAAGAGGTCTTTTCATTTCTTCCATCCTCCTTTTATAGGCTTACAATTGATGCCCATGTATAAAGTCCTTTTTACATGGATTTAGGAATTCCGGTATTTAGGAATTACGAATTATTTAATTAGGTTATGGCTGAGCCAACTTGGGTAATGCTGTAAATTTTTGGTTTTTACGATACCGTCATATTTGGGGAGAAGTATAATGAAATTGAGCTTAATTGTCAATAATTGGCACAATGCGGGATAAGGCCTTTCATTTTGACAGCTTATGGATACGCAGAAGGCGAGAGTTTTCCGGGGATTGAGTCCTTGGACCGCTTTATGGCTTCTGGCAGTGGTTTGCGATCGGCCAGCTTGAAACTTCGATCACGGCTTATATTTAGGAGATGGGAGATTCTCTGGCGGTTTTCCGGGTGCGAAGAAAAATAATGCCCGAACCTGCCGGGGTCCTGTTCCCTGGGAATTTTTTCAAAAAAATCAGTTGTACCTGCAACGTGTCCGTAGGCACAATTCAATGTTTCCAGGGCAAACTCATCTGCCTGAGTTTCCTGACTTTGGGAAAAACTCATCTCAGTCATGCTCAGTCCGCGTGCTACCATTCTGCTGACGCCACTTTCAGGCCCAAACAGGAAGGTAGAAATCGTCATGAACACGACGGCCCGCCCCAGACCTCGGAGATGATCCCGATGTGCATAATGGCCCATCTCATGGGCAAGAACAAAAGCCAGTTCGTTTTCGGATGTCACCTTGTCCAGGAGCCCGGTGAATACGATAATATGCCCGCCCGGCAATGCCATCGCGTTGATGGTTGGTGCTTTCCGGACATGGATCTGGAAGTGGTAGGGAAGGGTGGTGCAGCGCCCCTGTAAATCGTCTATCAAGGCCTGCACGTAATGTTGGCAGGTGTTATCCGCATCCTGCGCATTCATGGACCGGATAAAGGGTGCTGCCATTTTTTTCTCAAGATCTACAGCGATGTGCGGCACAATCAGGTTTACTGCCAACCCTAACAAAATGTAGATGAGGATCACAATGCCCAATAACCCACCCATAAGCACAAAAAACTCTCGTATGGGTGAGGTGGGTGTCACATTTACATTGGACTCAGCCTGACGGGGCGTATACTTCATCTACCCTTCTATTGTAAGGGCAGTCCCGTATGCCATTGCCTCCAGACACCCCACACCCTTGTTATTGGCTCTCTTGGCGATAGTGGATGTTTCGATGCGGACATTTACAATCACAGTAGCACCCCCGGCCATTTCCTTCATTCGCAGGAGGGCTTCCCGACGAGCCCTGTCAATGAGGGTTTCGTAGGACTTAACCGTGCCGCCGAAGATATTACGAA
>JBDRPB010000050.1:0-4578 GCA_043809485.1 Pseudomonadota bacterium
GCATTCCAGGGGAGATACTTCAGATTCCGACAAAACTCCACAGGGTATCCTATCCCACCCCAGAGTTTTCAGGGCATGAATCCTTCGGTACCCTACAATGACCGTCAGTTCAGCGTTTTTGTTTTCTATGAGCAGAGGACAGTTAACAAGCCCTACCTTGTCAATGGATTGAACCAGAGGCCTGATGTCGAATCCAAAGCTCATGCAATAAGGTCCTGGAAAATCCTCTATTTTGTTTGGATTAACCAACTGAGATTCAATAGGTGTAATTTTTGGAATACCCATACTTTTATATGTCCTCGATGATTAGCAGAGATATCTATGGTAAAATTTCCGGGACCAGCATCCAGGCGATTGCCCAGTTCTTTTCCTCTTCATTAGTTCTCAGGCACACCACCCCACCCTGTTGAAAGCTCACAATCCGACTGGAGTCGCTCCCTGTAGTCAGAAAAGATACAAGCTTTTCCAGATAGGGCAGATGTCCTACAATCATAAAGTCCTTTTGCCCTTGTTTGATTTCCTCTGCAATTGCTTTCACATCATCTAAAGGTGAACGGCCTTCCCTTTTCTGCGATTCTTTACCGGGATTGATTTTAGAGCTAATTATTTCTGCAGTCTGCCTGGCCCTTGTTTTGCCACTATGAAAGACCGTTTCCACCTGAATCCCAGCTTTTTTGAGAAAACCGGCCATTTTTTCCACGTCATCTCTTCCACGATCCGACAACGGTTTGTCCGGATTTTTTTCTTTTGGGACCGGCTTTCCATGTTGCATCAGGTAAATGTTCATGACCCATTCCTCCCTTTTAAGGATTGACTATTTTCGATTGACTATTGACTATTTAATGAATTGATTCCGGGTGTGAAAAAGAGTATCAGAATTAGTTGTTTTGGGTCAACGATTTTGCTTCTATTTCTCTGTACTGTCCGAGGTTCTTTTTGAGATTTTTATTTGACAAAACATATCATATTCATATATTTCTTCTCACAATAACTTGACGCAGCAACGCTGGATTACACAAAACCCTCAAAGCGATTTTATATTTCACACGGAGTAGAAAGTTTTATGAAATATCTGTTTTCCCCTTTCCGGATAAAAAATTGTGAGCTCAAGAACAGGATCGTGATGCCGGGCCTGGCCTCTTTCTTGTTTAAAAATGATGGATCTATCACGGACCGCGCCATTGAGCATTATCGGCTCCGGGCTGCTGGTGGACCGGCTATGGTCATTATGGAGGCATGTGCTGTTTCACCCGAAGGCATTGTATCACCCCATCAGGCCAGGATATACGATGAACGATTCCTGGAGGGACTATCGAAAATCGCTCAAACCATGAAATCGGAGGGAACGATTCCTGCTATTCAAATCCATCACGGTGGCAGGCAGACATCGGCCAGAGTGATTAATCAAAAGCCTGTGGCCCCCTCCCCTCTACCCTGCCCTTCCATTCGGGGAGATGTTGAACCGCTAACGATTGACGGTATACAGGAACTGGTTAAAAAATTCGGAGATGCAGCCGCGAGGGCCGTTGAAGCTGGCTTTGAATTGATAGAGATGCATGGAGCTCATGGGTATTTAATCAACCAGTTTCTTTCGAGATTTTCCAATATCCGTGAGGACAAATATGGCGGAGATTTGGTTGGCAGAACCCGGTTTGCCAGGGAGATTGTTCAAGAGATCAGGAATCGTATAGGCGAAGATTTTCCACTGTCTTTCAAGATCAGTGCCCAGGAATTTGTGGAAGATGGCCTGACAGTGGATGAGAGCATAAATATTTTGAGAATATTAGTTAATGCCGGAATTGATATTGTTCAGGTATCGGCGGGTAATGATGCTACCCCTGAATGGATTTGTCAGCCCATGTTCATGGATAAAGCCTGTCTTGCTGATTCGGCCGGGATAATCAAAAAGGCACTGGATATCCCTGTAATGACCGTTGGAAGAATCAATGATCCTTTGATCGCGGATGAAATCATAAGAAAGGGGAAAGCTGATCTTGTCTGTATTGGCAGGGGGTTGTTGGCGGACCCTGAACTGCCGAATAAGGCCAAAGAAGGACATTTGGATGATATAATGATTTGTATTGCCTGTAATACCTGCATGGAATCCATCTTCAGAAAAGGCCGTGTAGAATGCCTGGTCAATCCTGCGCTGGGCCGCGAAAAGGAGATGGCCTTTCATCCGACCAGAAATCCCAAGAAGGTCATGGTGATAGGAGGTGGTCCGGGAGGCCTGAATGTGGCATGGGTTGCGGCGCGGCGGGGGCATGATGTTCATCTTTTTGAGAAGCAATCCACCTTAGGCGGGCAATTACTGTTGGGCAGCGTGACGGACTATAAAAAAGAGCTGCGGAGTCTTATCAAATACCAGAAGCGCCAGGTCGAAAAATTCGGGGTCAAATGTTATCTCAACCGTGAAGTCAGCGTAAACACCGTGAAGGAAGAAAATCCGGATGTGGTGATTGTGGCAACGGGTTCCCTGCCCTCCTTGCCTCCCATTGAAGGCCTTGATAAGGACATTGTTATCCCTTTTGCAGAAGTCCTGAATGGAGGACTGCCAGCTCAAAAAAAGACAGTGGTGATTGGCGGCGGACCTACCGGGTGTGAGGTAGCCCACCATCTTTCTCAGAATGGATGTCAGGTGATCATTGTGGAGATGCTTCCCAAAATTGGTAAACCACTTGAATCCATTACTAAAAAAGTGCTTCTAAAGCAGTTGCAGGCGAACCATGTGGAAATGTTGACCGAGTGCAGGCTTTCGAGGGTCGAGGATAACGGAGTGGTTGTGACCGGTAAAGATGGAAAGGAACGATTCATCGAGGCAGGGAGGGTAATAATTACGATTGGAAACCGGCCTGACAGCAGACTTTACGACCAGATAACAACCCTTGGATATGAAGCACATCAGATTGGAGACTGCCTGGAACCAAGAAGCGCCAAGGCGGCAATTTATGAGGGCGCTGTTTTGGGTCGGGCTATTTAGACTTTCAGTTTTTGGTAGGCCTCCTGTATTTCCTTGAAGCGCCTTTCAGCCAGTTCCCTGAATTCGTCACCCATGTGACTCACCTTGTCCGGATGATACTTGTTCGCAAGCCTCCTGAAAGCCCGCTTTATTTCTTCCGGAGACGCGTCTCTGCCAACGCCTAATACCGAGTAGGCGTTTTTTTGGGAGGATTCCTGTTCACGTGGCCCTGCAGAAGGTTGCTCCCTTTCCTGAGAGGGTCCTTCATACCTGTAGCGCTTTTTTTTGTACTTGGATAAATACCACCACAGCAGGCCCAGGACGGCCAGATCATCAATCCAACCCCAGCCGATAATCAAATCCGGAAAGAGATCATATGGTGAAAGAGTATAAAGCAGTGCCAAAAGGCATAGAAGGAATCTCATTGTTTTAACGGGTCATGTCTCAGGGTTTTTGCGCCTTGGCCTCTTTGATTAGCACTTCCCCGTATTTCTTAAGAAAAGCGTCCAGGTCTTCTTTCCAATTGCGCATAACGTTGATTCCCTGATTTTTCAATAGCCTGTTTTCCAGCAGGCAATTAGCTGGTCGAACGGCTAATCCTCCATAGTCTTTCATACTGCAAGGTTCAATAGGTGTCTTAATGCCCAGTTTCTTTAGTACATATTTTGCACATTCAAATCGGGTACAATAGCCCTCTGATGTCGCATGATACGTTCCCCTCGCATTGTGATGCAGGAGTTCCCTGATCTGAAAGGCAAGCCTGTTAGCCCATGTTGGAGAGCCAACCTGATCATCTGCGACCTTCAAGGCCTTGTGTTCTTGAATGCCCTGGCTCACAATAGACTTGATGAAATTACTCCCGTTGATGCCATAAAGCCAGGCCGTACGAACGATAACATGATTGGGGGAATTCTCTCTAACGGCCGTTTCGCTTTCCATCTTACTCTTCCCGTAAGCAGATAATGGATTTGCAGTGTCATCTTCAAAATAGGGTTGGGGAATCATCTTCTGCCCATCAAACACGTAGTCACTGGAAATATGAACCATTTTGCACTCGAACCTTGCAGCGCCCTGGGCCAGGTTTCTGGGTCCTTCAATATTTATTTTCCGGACTTTGAAATCTTCTGTTTCACAGGCATCCACATCAGTAAACCCCACACAATTTAGAATAACATCAGGGGAGATTTCCTGAAGATTTTGGATAACCATGTCCCAACTGATAATGTCCAAATTATTTTTGTCCGGTGCTATTACTTCGTGCTCCCGGCTGAGGACCTCTTTACATTCACTCCCTAACATACCTGTACTGCCTAAAATAAGTATCTTCATTTTATTTTTTCCTTTTTTTTTACTTAATCTTGCATTTATATCAAAAAATAAGAAAAAATCCACAAAATTTTAGTTCGCAGAGCAATACCGCAGATCTATCCGATTCAATATCCTCATAACAAGCTTAAATAATGTGTGATTCCTGAATTCCTACCCCGCGTTCCGCGGGACTAAATACATGTAAAAAGGATTTTTTGCATAGGCATAAAAGCACAAGGTTCACTCTTGCCAAATCGGTCGTTTCGTGTAATATAGCAAAATTAATGACAGTTCATTGATATCATCGTCTG
>JBDRPB010000051.1:0-2096 GCA_043809485.1 Pseudomonadota bacterium
CCGTTTCCAATCAAATATCGTCTGTTGATTTTGACCTGCGCCAACTGGAAATCTTTCGAAAGATTGTTGAACTGGGGAGCTTTTCAAAAGCTGCAGAGGCAGTTTTTCTGGTACAGGCTTCTGTCAGCGAGAGGATAGCCACGCTTGAGAGCCTGGTCGGGACAAAACTCCTTGATCGGCTGGGCAGGCAGATCATGCCAACAAAGGCTGGGGAGATCCTTTACAAGCATGCAGTTCTCCTGCTGGATATGAAAAGGACGGCATGCCTTGAGATGCAAGATTTTCTTGGTATTAAACAGGGCGAAATTCATATTGGGGGAAGCACGATTCCCGGCGAATACATACTTCCTAAGATCATAGGAAATTTCCGCGAAGAACATCCTCTTATATCCGTTGTGCTGAGTATTTCCGACACCAATGATATCGAAAGCCGTGTTCTGAATGGCCATCTTGAGCTGGGTATAGTTGGGTCCAGGCGTTCGCACAGGAATCTCATACATCATAAATTATGGAAAGATGAATTGGTGGTGGCGGTTCCTGCCCATCATCGGTTGGCGAAAATGAGGGCGGTTTCTATTGAAGAACTTTCAAAGGAGCCTTTTATTTTAAGGCAGGCGGGGTCAGGAACCTTGAAAATCATGGAGGATTACCTTAAGGCATCAGGTTCAAAGGCCATTGATTCGCTTCATGTGGTAGCACGCTTTGGAACATCCACGGCAGTTAAAGAGGGCATAAAGGCCGGGCTTGGCATTTCAATCCTTTCTTCAAGGGCACTGGATACGGAACTGAAAACCGGTATTATTAAGGCGCTTAAAGTCAAAGGCCTTTCTATGTTTAGAAACTTCTATTTAATCAGAGATCGAAGAAGAACTGCTTCTCCATTATGTCAGGCCATGCTTGATTTTCTGCTGGCCACTTCTAAAGAAAAGGAAAACATTTGACAGGATACGTGAGTGATTACAATGATGGAAGAGATGATGGATTACAGAGGTGACTGCTGAAAGGCCTATTTGGACGTAGGTCTATGTCTCAGGATTTTACCCCCAGGAGAAAGTTTCGAGTTTATCCTTGAAAAAGAGAAGCTTGAAAAGATCAAGAAAGTGATCTCCCATAACAGTGGAGAGGTGCTTGAGGAGACCTTTCTCGATAACGACGTTCGTCTCAAAGTCAAAAAAGTATCCGAATCAGAATAACTCCAATTACAATTGAGGAGGTCAACGTAATGATGAACAAAACTGATTTTCCAAAAATGGCTCTCGTGCGTATGAGCCTTTATGAAAAGGAAATTGAGGATGTTTCCAAAGAAGTTGCAATAAGAATGGCCTCCTTATCTCTTGATAAAAGAATAAGACCTGGACAAACCATTGCTGTTACCGCAGGAAGTCGCGGGATAGATAGAATTGACGAAGTGACAAGAAGTTGTGTGGATGTACTTAAAGGGGCGGGCGCTAAGCCTTTCATATTTCCGGCCATGGGGAGTCACGGTGGGGCAACAGCAGAAGGGCAAAAAACCTTGCTCTCCCACATTGGAATTTCAGAAAAAAAGATGGGTGTTCCTATGCTTTCTTCCATGAACGTGTCAGAAGTTGGTATTACTCACAGGAACGTGCCAGTCTATTTAGACCAATATGCCTCGGATGCCGATGCCCTTGTAGTTATTAACCGCATTAAAACCCACACAAAATTTGAGGGGGATATTGAGAGCGGTCTCTTTAAAATGATGGCCATCGGCATGGGGAAACATCAGGGTGCAAGCGTTTATCACAGGGCCGCAGTTGATCACGGCATGGAAGCGATTATAATTGATGCTGGCCTGATGATTCTTGAACGTTGTCCTGTGCTTTTTGGGCTCGGAATTGTGGAAAATGGGCACGGTCGGATTACCGAACTCAAAGCCATCTCTCCTGAGCAAATACTGGACGAGGAAAAAAGACTCCTTGCCTTATCCAAGAAAGTCATGGCGAAAATACCATTTGACCAAATTGATCTATTGATTGTGGATGAGATGGGAAAGAACATAAGCGGGACAGGAATGGATTCAAAGGTGATTGGACGGCACAGGGATCTTATTGGCGATTTCTGGATCCAGCCTCATC
>JBDRPB010000052.1:0-3755 GCA_043809485.1 Pseudomonadota bacterium
GTCATGCATCCTTCTTCAAAACTAATGATCTGCCCGCATTCCGGACAGGTTTCTCCTGAAAGGCTGTTTTCATATTTATGCCGTTTTTTATAAGAATCAGCGCAGAGATATCTTTTTTCAAGGACCTTGCTAATGGCATCCGGGATGGACAGCACCAGTCCATCCTTTTGAAACACGGGATACTCTCCACCGATACCCTTTAACTGTCCAACAATCTTTTCCACTTTCACTCCCGCTCTGAGGGCGAGAGAAACAAGGCGGCCAATAGCCTCTGTCTTGGCGGTCGTGGACCTTCCCGACTTGCCAATGGTCGCGAAAACCTCAAAGGGCCGGTTTTCATACTCGGTCACAGTCACATACAGGTTCCCATAACCGGTGCCCATTTTGGTGGTAAAGCCTTCAAGGGTCTCGGGCCGCTCTTTGACAGCCGTCATGAATGCCTCTTGTTTCTCGTTCTGGTCTGCAAGGGAAAGCACCTGATTCTCTTTGCTCCCATCCCTGTAGATGGTGACGCCTTTACAACTCAATTTATAGGCCAGGCTATAAACCTTCAACACGTCTTCAGCCGTGGCATCCCTGGGGAGATTGACCGTTTTTGAAACAGCATTGTCTGTAAACTTCTGAAAGGCGGCCTGCATACGAATGTGCCATTCTGAAGACACATCGTGGGCCGTCACAAATACCTTTCTCACATCCTCAGGTATTTCCTCTAAGTCCCTTATAGTCCCCTTCTGGGCAATGGTATCTATAAGTTCTTGGCTATAGAAGCCCCTTTCCCTGGCCACACTTTCGAAGTATGGGTTCACCTCCAGAAGTTCATCATTGTCCATAACGTGCCTGACAAAGCTGAGAGCAAATAATGGCTCGATACCGCTGGAACAGCCTGCAATAATACTCAAAGTACCGGTAGGCGCTATTGTGGTTGTGGTGGCATTTCTATAAGTACAGCCTTCATGGTTTTTAAAAACGCTTTTGTCGAAATTTTCAAAAACACCTCTTTCATCAGCCAGATATTTGGATATCTCATAGGATTCTTCCTGGATGAATCCCATCACTTTCTCGGCTATCTCAAGCGCCCTTTCTGAGTTGTAAGGCACTTTCAGTTGATACAGCATATCTGCGAATCCCATGACGCCCAGGCCAATTTTGCGATTTCCTCTCACCATTTTATCAATTTCCGGAAGAGGGTATTTGGACATATCTATCGTGTCGTCGAGAAACCGGACGGTCCACCATACGACCTCCTTTAAACTTTCGTAATCGATGGCAGGTTCTTCATCATTTTCAATCACAAACTTGGCCAGGTTAATGGATCCAAGATTACATGCCTCAAGGGGAAGCAGCGGTTGCTCACCACATGGATTCGTGCTTTCGATTTCACCCAATTCCGGAGTCGGATTGTCTCTGTTAATCCTGTCCAAAAAGATAATGCCGGGGTCCCCATTTTCCCACGCCTGTTTCACCAGGGCCTGATAGACTTCGTAGGCATTCAGTTCTCCAACCTTTTTATTATCCCTGGGATCTATCAGATCATAATTGCCCTTCTGCTCCACCGCTTCCATAAAAGTGTCTGTTGCGGCGACAGAGATATTGAAGTTATTCAATTCCTTGTTATTCTTTTTGCTGTGAATAAACTCCATGATGTCCGGGTGGTCTACTCTCAGGATGGCCATGTTGGCCCCACGGCGAGTGCCTCCCTGTTTGACCTGCTCGGTGGCTGTGTTGAAAATCTTCATAAAAGAGACAGGTCCCGAGGCCACACCACCCGTTGTCCCCACCCTGCTTTTTTTCGGCCTTAGACGCGAGAAGGAGAATCCGGTTCCACCCCCGGATTTATGGATAAGCGCGGCATTCTTTAAGGAATCAAAAATCCCCTCCATACTATCCTCAACAGGCAGCACAAAGCAGGCCGCCAATTGACCCAGTCTGCGTCCAGCGTTCATCAAAGTGGGCGAATTCGGCAAAAACTTAGAATCAGCCATCAAGGCGTAGAAAATCCCCTCCATTTTCTTCACATGGTCTTCATCTCCATACTTTTTCTCCGCCCTCGCGATATGATGGGCCACCCTTCTGAACATCTGCTCGGGGGTTTCGATAACCTTGCCCTTGCGGTCTTTCTTCAGGTATCTCCTTTCCAGAACCCTTGTGGCGTTTTCGGAAAGAACCGGGCCCCTTTTTACGAAAATGGATCTATCCAGATGAATGGGTAATTGTTTAGTAAGGCCATATTCCAGCAACTTGGCCTCAACAATTTTCTCGATAACCGGTATGGTGATGGTGTGAGCCTCGAGTTTGGTAATCTCTTTGCGCAAGAACCGGCTGATGTCCATGGCCTGGTCAGCATCGATGCTGTTATCTCTGAGCAAGAGATCCGAAAACCTATGATCATCCCATCTATAGGCAGTCAGATCGAAGCTCCCTTCTTCTGTAACCAGAATTTTTCCTTTTTGAGCCTCAATCATCCTTTTTTAAATCCCCCAAAATTACTCTTTATTTGACTTTATTCTCTAATGATTACAGTCTCCATAAAAAGAGACCAAGAATTTAACACCAATGGACCATAAGCCCTGTGTCTTAGAGATACGATACCTGCGCATTAAAAATGCAGGAACCTCTATTTTTACCCACAACATATAGTATGTCAAGAAAAAACCACCCAATATCTAAGATCCCGATGAAAAAAAAGGCACTTGCTATACAGCCAGACAAATCATACCATATTGCATTTTTAGGAGGGAAAAATGACAATCATCCATGGTTTTCAACTGCAAAGGGAGCAGTCTATCCGTGAACTGAAAACCCACGCCAGGTTTTACCGACACGCAAAAACCGGTGCGGAGCTTTTGTCCCTTACAAATGAAGATGAGAACAAGGTCTTTGGCATAACTTTCCGCACGCCTCCATCGGATTCAACGGGAATTGCCCACATCTTAGAGCACTCTGTTCTGTGCGGTTCACGAAAATATCCGGTGAAAGAGCCCTTTGTGGAGCTCTTGAAAGGATCTCTTCAAACCTTCTTAAACGCCTTTACCTACCCCGACAGGACCTGTTACCCTGTGGCCAGTCAGAATCTTCAGGACTTTTACAATCTTATTGACGTATACCTCGATGCGGTGTTCTACCCGCGTCTGACCCCCTTTGTCTTTCAGCAGGAGGGCTGGCACTATGAACTGGAAAACCCGGATGGCCCTCTTTCTTACAAGGGCGTTGTCTTTAATGAGATGAAAGGGGCCTATTCATCCCCTGACAACGTGCTTTCCGAAAAATCCTTGCAATCGCTTTTCCCGGACAATACCTACGGTTTTGATTCCGGTGGAAACCCGAAACACATACCGGACCTCACCTTTGAGCAATTCATGACCTTTCATCGAAAATATTATCACACTTCCAACGCACGAATCTACTTTTACGGGGATGATAACCATGAAGAACGACTCAGGCTTATAAACGCATATCTGATGGACTTCGATGCCATTGAAATTGATTCAGTAATCCCGATACAGGCTTCATTTGAGAAATCCAGGCGCTTTGTTCATTCCTTTATGGTGGGCGATGAGAAAACCACCCCGGCAAAGGGCATGGTCACTCTTAACTGGTTGATGTCCGAAACCACGGATCCAAAGACAAATTTTTCCCTGCGCATGCTGGAGTATATCCTGCTGGGTATGCCGGCCTCTCCTCTTCGCAAGGCACTCATCGATTCAGGCCTGGGAGAAGATATTGCAGGGGAGGGCCTCGGCAGCGAGCTGCGGCAG
>JBDRPB010000053.1:0-4413 GCA_043809485.1 Pseudomonadota bacterium
AACCATGGAACTTTGAACCTGAGCAGTTAGTGTCTGAACGAAAGCTAGGGATTTTTTCCAAGATCAAGTCGAAGATCCCGGACTTTGAGCGGGGGAAGGCGAAAATAAAAGATGATATCGCGCATTCTAAAACATGGTTTCCGTGGTTTTTGCACTGTTCTGCTGGGCATTTCTTGCCTGGGAGTGTCCCAGGCCCAGGAGGCGGAAGAAACCTATTCCATATCCCTGACAAAGACGGCGGGAATAGAAAAGGATCTCTATGAGGTTGATAACAAGAAGGTCCTGACAGAAGAATATACTATAAAAGAGGGGGAATGGGTATGGCAAATCCTGAGACAAAAGGGCCTGTTGGAACAGCGAAATTTGTCTGAAATACTTTCTGTTCTCCAGGCGCTGAACGCATCCTTAGGCAGCCTGGACCTGGTCCATCCGGGAGAGAAAATAATTATACCACTTAAAATTGCCCCAGTCGCAGGGACTTCTGTTATTGCAGCCTCTCCCCCACCTGTAAAGGTCTCGCTTGCGGATCTGAAGGATGTAGATCTTGAAAACTACACGGTTGAAACTGGAGACAGCCTAACCCGCATTATCAAAGGACGCTATGATATTCCCAAAGATTATTTATATGGGGAGTATCTTGGAATGATCAAAAAATTAAACCCATCCATCCGGGATTTGAATATCATCCACCCGGGGCAAAAGATCAAACTGCCTGTCTACTCTCCTGAAGTTGTGAGAAAACCCATTAAGATGGCAATGTCACAGGAATCTGAAGAAAAAAAAGAGTATGTGAAAGAAGATAAAACAAAAGGTTCTGTGTCTGATGATCTTGGTGTCATATTTACTGAAATGGGAGAGGAATGGGTTAAAACCGGTGAGCATTTCATCCCGTTAAAGTCAGGCAGTCAGATAGATCTCAAGGCGGTATCTTTTCCCATTCTCAACCTTCAAAACGGTTTGAGGGTGATGGTGGACCTCAACAATAAACTCCCCGATAAGATGGCAAAGCTTATAGAATCAAGCTGGGGAAATTACCGGGTTCTCCATCTTGTGGAAAGCGATAATCTTAGGTCTGCCTTAGACAAGATTTTGGAGGTGTGCAACTACCCCAAGGTATCCAAAATGGGTGAGGCTCTTGAACTGGGGGGAGACATCCCTATTCGGATCACAGCCGACTGGATTGTAAAACTTTCCGAAAAGCAATCAAATAACAGACCGGGATTTGTAGTCATTAACCTCATTGAAGGCCCTGTCACGAATACACCCTGGATGATTAAAGAATACCTGAATAGTCTGGGAGTAAAAGTCATTGACTACCCACAGGGTGATGCTAAGGGAACAGAGGCGGCGGAAAATGCGGCAACATTAAAGGGGGGAGGAGAACCTGCATCACTCATAAGGGCGTTATTGGACCTCACAGGCCGGTCTTATTCTACCGAGGTGGAGATTCCTGTTTATCAAAGGCAAAAGGCCGGCTTCAAATTGATTATCAAGGCTGACTTCTTCCTGAAGATCAAAGGAAGAGATGCTATCATTGATCTGATCGGTCTGGCCCCGGAAATGATCTCTCTTTTAGAAGATCATAAGTTTTCAGTCCTCTCAATGGCAAACGAAAAAGACCCGTTGGCCATGGTTTCCATGACCCTCGAGTTTCTGGATATTGAATCTCAAAATGGTCCCCATTCCTTTATGGCTGAGAACAGAGATGATTCAAGAAATGTTAAATTGACTTTGCCGGGAGTCGTCTTTCCCGATTCGCGGGGAAATCCGGTTCTTGCGACCCCGCTTATCCTGCCTGAAGAAATTGCGGCATTTTTATCAAAACGAGCCTACAGGATTCTGCCATTATCCTTTTCCTGAGGCTATACACCAAAACTTTATTGAATCCTAACCCGAACGAGCCGGAATCAAATTGAATATTGACTATTGAATATTGACTATTTGTGGAAGTCGCTTCGCTCTGTTGTTTTGAAAAATAAAGGAACATCTCAATAAGCCCGGGCATTCCGACTGCTTCCCCCTTTTGCAAAGGGGGATTGAGGGGGATTTTTTCTAATATAGCCCGAACTTATTGAGAACTTACAAAATAAAATAATAATAAATAGGTAGAATTCCTTAAATATTCAATCGTTTAAAATAGCGAAATTACACCTTTTAAATTTTTTGCCACAAAATACACGAAATTGATTATTAAGGGCCTAATTGAGCGATGCTCAATAAAACGATTTAGACGGAGGAGAATCAAATGGCTTTGATGACACCGGAACAATTTGAAGACAGCTTGAAAGAAGTTAAACCCCGGATTTTCATGAATGGAAAACGGGTGAAAAATGTCCTGGAGAACCGGAACACCCGAACTGTTGTGGAGGCCAATAAGGCAAGCTATGAATGGGCCCTGGACCCAAGGTACAAGGATATTATGACATGCTATTCACCGCTTATTGATGATGTAGTGAATCGCTATACCTATGTAAGCGCCAGCAATGAGGACCTTGTAAAAAAGGCTGAGGCTGGCACTTTCACCGCAGAGATGCTGGGTACATGCATATACCGTTGCGTGGGATATGATTCCTTCCACTCTCTGGCCAGTACCACCTGGGAGATGGACAGAGATTTGGGAACAGAGTACCGTCCGCGATTTATGGAATACCTGAAGATGGTGCAGACAAAGGATCTTTCCGTGGCCGGTGCATTGACCGAGGCGAGGGGCAGCCGGAGCAAAAAGACCCTGGACTGGAAAGACCCGTATCTCTCGCTAAAGATCGTCGATAAGAACAAGGACGGTATTGTTGTGCGAGGTGCCAAGATTAACATTAGCGGTGCTTATGCAAGCCATGAAATGGTAGTTTTGCCCCAGGCAGCCCATTTCAAGGGCGAAGAAGATTACGCTGTGGCATTTGCTACCCCGGTGGATGCCAAGGGAATCACCTTTGTGTGCCAGTATACCCCCTATTCTGCTGAAAGGGATTTGGCTGACGATATTGAGGAACTGGGAAATCCCGTGTTCGGACAGCGCGAGACAGCCCTTGTGGTCTTTGATGATGTATTTGTTCCCTGGGACCGGGTCTTTCATTGTGGGGAATATCAATATTCCGTAAAATTAGTGACCCGTTTTGCCAGGACCCATCGTATGACCTGCGGCGGAACATGCAAGGTGGGCTTTATGAACCAGATCATTGGGGCATCAAAGCTGATTCAAGAATACAAAGGGTTGGAGAAGGCCGCCCATATAAATGAGGAGTTGGCGGAGATGGTGGTTTTGAGAGAGACCGGCAGGGCTTGCGGGATGGCTGCCGCCTACAAAGGAGCAGAGGAGCCTGAGGGCTCTGGCGTGTTCCTTCCGGATGAATTGATGGGCAATGTCTCCAAGTTGAATGTATGCAATGCCTTCTGGCGGGTAATGGCACTGGCCGGAGATATAGGCGGAGGTCTGATTGTCACACTGCCCTCCCTCAAGGAACTTAAAAATCCTGAAGTAAAGGATTATGTCGAGGAATTCTATAGCTTTGGGTCTGATGAACCCACAGAAAACATCATGAAAGTACACAAACTCCTGCAGAACTGGACAGCCGGTCTCCACGGCGTGGGCACCTGGCACGGTGCCGGACCTGTTATGGCCCAGAAGATCATGCTTCAAAGGGTCATTGACTATGGACGTGAGAAAGAGCTGGTAAAGCGAACATTAAAGCTCAAAGAAAAGAAGAGCTAAGGTTATAAATTTCATAAATAATTGACAGGATAACAGGATGGACATGATGTTAGTCCAGTTAATCCTGTTAATCCTGTTAATCCTGTCAAAAAAGTAGTTGTTAAATTCAGTCACTTTAGAACAATTATTTCTTGGAGTCGCAGCATGGATCTTCTAAAGGCAATTGAAAAAAGAAGGAGTACTCGGGGCTTTCTTGATAAACCAGTGGGCAGGGATACCCTTGAAACACTTCTCCGACTTGCAACACAGGCCCCATCTGCAATAAACCTGCAGCCGTGGGAATTCGTCGTTGTATCGGGTGAAGAGAGGAAGCGGTTGAGCCGGGTTCTGGTAAAAAGGATGAGGGAAAAGAATATCTCATGTGGGCCGGGAGCTACGAGGCCTCTCCCTGAATATTTTGTGGAAAGACAGAAGGAGCTTCTTAATGTGATGCTCCCGCACCTGCCAGAGCAAAAGTCTTTTCAGGATTTTATCAATGAAGGAAGCTGTAATTTCTATGGGGCTCCCACTGCAATCATTATTACCATCGACGATGTGTTTTCAAGCGCACGGTTGACAGATATCGGCATTGTTGTGGGTTACCTTGTGCTGGCAGCCCATGACCTTGGGTTAGGGACCTGCCCGATCGGCCTGATCACAGCATTTGATGAGGACATAAAAGAGGAATTGAGCCTCCCTGAAGAGAAGCATGTGGTCATCGGCGT
>JBDRPB010000054.1:0-6767 GCA_043809485.1 Pseudomonadota bacterium
TTTAACTCAGTATCAAACTCGGTCAAAAATACAATCTCTGCATCAGTTGGTATTGATTCGTCTAAGTTTGTATGGTCAAACAGATATCTGCTGAATTCAGTACTTAATTCAATGTTCTTCTCTATCATTTCTTTTTCTGTTTTTGACATATTTACTCCTTTAGGAATCTTTCCTTTGTTTTAATACAACTTGTCAAAGCAAATGGACCTACTCCGTATTACATATCAGGCTGCCAATTGTCGTCTGAGACCATCTACCTCGTGCTCTAATCGCGTCACACGCTCCTCCATCTTTCCGTGTTCGTATTTGGTAACGGCGGTCTCAAAAAAACGGTCTATCCTGGCGTTGTTTGCATCAAGACGATTGATCAGATCAGAATGAATTTCATCAAAGCGCAGGGTTAATTCAGCGCGTATGTCATCGATCCGTTTGTTCGTTTCATCGAAGCGTTTAGTAAACTCAGCGCGTATGTCATCGATCCGTTTATCCGTATCATTAAAGCGTTTAGTGAATTCAGCACGAACCTCATCGATCCGTTTATTCACCTCATCGATACGCCGGCTTTGATCTACCAGGTGCATGTTCACATCGTCAAGACGCTTGTTAGTCAAATCAAGGATGGCCAGGATCTTACTGTTTTCATCCTTGATTTTGCCTAGATCAGGAACAACCACCTCTTGTAAAACTTTTTGAACTGTCTCCGATATGTCCATATCGCCTCCCAGTGACAATTATTTTGTTATATATTCTGCATGCTTGGGCAAAAATAGTCAAGAAGGAAAATTCCAACTCCTCACTCTGGAAGATAGGGGGAAATATTGAAATTTGGTATTCACCACCCAGCTTGTCCCGTTAGGCTTAAAGCAAAGGGTATTGCATTGATATTATCTTATCGAATCCATTGAATGTTGATTAGGTGAGCTACCTTCTTGAACTCAGAATCACCTGTTACAAGTATGGCCGACTGTTCTAAAGCACAGGCTAATGCAAAACAATCGGCATATGAGATGGGATAGTGGGCTTTAAGTTCTGCTGCCTTATAGGCAAGAGCCTCCGGAGCTGGAAGAATCTTGAAGCCCAACTGATGAACTCGCCCCAATATTTCCACCTTCTTATTGTCACCAAATCTCCTTTTGGTCATATAAATAATCTCGCCAAGATTAATTACACAAATGAGTCGATCCAGCCGTTGTTTTAGTGCTCTTCGCAAGATTTTGGCTACAACTTCGGTTCCCTCTTCTTCTTGAAAAAATGCAAGAAGCGCGTGACTATCGAACAGGTATCTGGATGTCATTCATCAAAATCCTTCCTTCTTTCTTTGAGCAGTTCCTCTGATAATGAAGGGTTTGGGGGAAGACAGCCCATAGCCTGTCCTATAGGATCTTTAGATGGTGGCACAAGAAAAATAAGGTTTCCGTATTCAAAAACCTGAATTTCGCAGCCCGGCTGAATGCTGTATTTTTTTCTTATTGCAGCAGGTATTACTACCTGGCCCTTGGCCAAAACCTTGACGGATTGCATGCGATACTCCTATTTGTTGGTTAAACATTTTGCTAAATTGTATAACTTTTGGATTTAAGTGTCAATGGGGAAAAGGGAACACTGTATCGTTTGCTGTTACTGTTCTTTTAATGGGAACAAGTGCGTTGTCCGCGTTTTAAATGCAAGAAAATAATTGACAATAGCCCTGACTCGCTGCGAATATTGGTTATTTAGACGTCGTCAAATAGTCGAGTGAAAAATGGTTGAAACCTACCGGGAACGTCGTGATGTTTTGCTTTGGTAGAAAAACCGAACCGTACACGGCAGGGTATAAATGGAATCAGACAGGTAATTTGAGAGGTGCGTATGTCAGGAATTAATGTAGGAATTATCGGATTTGGGACTGTTGGAGCTGGGACGGTTGAAATACTCACCAAAAACCGGGAGATTATCTTGAGCCGTGTAGGAAACGAAGTGACCTTGAGGAAGATAGCGGATCTGGATATTGAGTCTGACAGAGGGGTCCCTGTGGATCGTGACCTGTTGACCACCGAGGCCATGGATGTGATTGATGATCCGGACATCCATGTGGTTGTTGAGCTTATGGGCGGCTTGCAAAAGGCCAAGGAGTATATTCTGAAGGCCATGGAAAGGGGCAAGCATGTGGTCACTGCCAATAAGGCGCTTCTGGCGGAATCCGGCCAGGAAATATACCAGGCAGCCGAACATTATGGTGTAAGCCTGGCCTTTGAAGCGAGCGTGGGTGGCGGAATCCCGATCATCGGGGCCTTGAGGGGGGGTCTTTCTGCCAACCATATTCATACTACGATTGGGATTTTGAATGGAACCTCTAACTACATCTTGACCAGAATGACACAGGAAGGGCTTCCATATGACAGGGTGGTTCAGGAGGCGGTAGAGTTAGGTCTTGCCGAGGACCCTCCCACCCTGGATGTGGATGGGATAGATGCGGCGCACAAATTGGCCATACTTATGTCCATCGGGTTTGGGTCACCGGTTTCTTTTAAGGAAATCTATAAGGAGGGTATTACTGAACTCACCCCGGATGATATTCGATTTGCCGGAGAATTCGGTTACTGCGTCAAATTGCTGGCCATTTCAAGAAATCTGGGCGGCATGCTGGAGGCACGAGTTCACCCTGCCATGATTCCAAAAGACCACATTATGGCCAATGTGAATGGAGCCTATAATGCAATTTATCTTGAGGGTGATTTTGTGGGCCCAAATGTCTATTACGGGCTGGGGGCCGGAAGAAGACCCGCGGGGAGTGCCGTAGTTTCAGATATTATGGATCTGGCAAGGCAGATCAGGCTGGGCCTTAAGATGCCCATGCCTCCCCTTGGCCATGTAAGCCCACCGGAGGCCGGAATCCATATACAGCCCATGGAAGAACTGAGTACTTCATACTATTTCAGATTTTCAGTTCTGGACAGCCCCGGGGTGCTCTCAAAGATATCAGGGGTCCTGGGTAATCACAAAATCAGTATTGCCTCTGTGATCCAGAAAGGCCGGGAGGTGAACGGATCTGTACCGCTGGTTATGATGACCCATGAGGCCATGGAAAACAATGTGCAAAAGGCCATATCTATAATAAATGAGCTGGATGTTTTGACAGGTAAGACTATCATGATCAGGGTGGAGAACAAATAGTGCGTGAGACAACAAAATATATACTTCTGGTTGGAGATGGGATGGCGGATTATCCAATCCCGGAACTGGGTGGAAAAACGCCCCTTGAGGTTGCCGAAACCCCCAATATGGATCGAATCGCTTCCTGCCGGATCGGGGTTGCACAAACCATTCCGGATGGCATGGAGCCGGGTAGCGATGTTGCCAATCTGTCGTTGTTAGGCTACGATCCTGAAGCCTGCCGTACTGGAAGAGCTCCATTTGAAGCGGCCAGCATGGGTGTAAAGCTTGAGCCCGATGAGGTCGCCTTTCGAATGAATCTAATCACTTTAGACTGGAAGTCTGCCCGTACGTCTTCGAATAGAGACAGGTCAGATCACGAAATCATGATGGTCAGTCACAGTTCAGGGGATATCTCTACGGGAGAGGGAAGGGTGCTTGTGGAAGCCCTGAGGAAAGGGTTGAACGTCCCGGGGATAAAAATGTATCCGGGAGTAGCGTATCGACACCTTCTGGTGTGGCATCAAGGGCCTGAAAAGGCTGAAACTATACCGCCCCATGACGTGCTGGATCAGAATATGGCGCCGTATCTGAGTGATCCGGAACGGAATCCAATTCCGGGCCTCATTCGGCATTCCTGGGAGATTCTAAGAGATCATCCCGTAAACACTGAAAGACGTAAGAAAGGTTTATTAGAGGCAAACTCTATTTGGCTATGGGGACAGGGAAGGTCGCCGAAGCTTCAACCCTTCAAGCATAGGTTCGGCCTCAGAGGAGGCGTTATCTCGGCGGTGGATCTTTTGAAAGGCATCGGTGTTTATGTGGGGTTCGAAACAATATATGTAGCAGGTGCGACCGGGTATTTAGATACCAATTATCGCGGCAAGGCCGAAGGGGCGTTAAATGGGCTTAAGCATCTTGATTTTCTCTTCGTGCACGTAGAGGCCCCTGATGAAGCCAGTCATAACGGTAATGTGAAAGAGAAGATTCAGGCCATTGAGTCCTTTGATGAAAAGGTTGTGGGCACTGTTCTAGACGGCCTGGAGGCTTTTGAAGACTACCGGATAATGGTTGCAAGTGATCATTTCACACCCATTTGTAAAAAGACGCATACCAGCGAACCCACTCCGTTCGCCTGGGCCAGCAAAGAGGAGCTTAGATCAACGCCTAGCGGACATGGATTCACGGAGGCATATGCAAGAGAATCCGGGCTTATTATTGAGAAGGGGCATGATCTAATGCCCGTATTCCTCCAGGATTCTTAATGCCTTGACATGATCCTGTTTCTGAAATAGTTTGAGTTACGAGTCACGAGTAACAAGTGACGAGTAATAGACTTGTCACTTGTCACTCGTCACTTCGAATAAATCCATTATTCGTGTTGCGGGTTTAATGCGCAAGTGAATCCTATCTCGTAACTCGTAACACGAAACTCGTAACATTCTATGTGTGAGGCAAAATCACCAACCCTCAATAAATACACATAAATTCAATAAGTTATAGAAATTGCGAGACGTTTATTTAAAGGAGATTGCAACATGAAGATACTTTTTTTCGGACCCAATGGAAGCGGCAAAGGAACCCAGGGCACAATCGTCAAAGAGGAGTTTGGTATTCCCCATATTGAAACCGGCGTAATCTTCAGGGACAATATCTCACGTGGGACAGCGCTGGGTAATGAGGCTAAGGGTTACATAGACAGGGGTGAATTGGTGCCTGACAGCATTACCATCCCCATGATTCTTGATCGCCTTAAGCAAGATGACTGTAAAAACGGTTGGCTTTTAGACGGCTTTCCACGGAACTTGACTCAGGCGCAGGAACTGGACAAGGCCCTCAAACAGGAAGGGATCGATCTGGACATAGCTATCGAAATGGTCCTTGACAGGCAGATCGCTAAAAACCGGATTATGGGGCGTCGCTTGTGCGTCAATGATAACAACCATCCTAACAATATCTATATTGATGCCATCAAGCCGGATGGCGACAAATGCCGAATCTGCGGTGGAGAACTCAAGACCCGCTCTGATGACCAGGATGAGGGAGCCATTGATAAGCGCCATGGCATATACTACGATACTGAAACCGGCACTATGGCGGCAGTCAATTTCTTCAAGGACTTGTCAGCCAAAAATGGCAGCGTTCCCAAAATCATCGATCTGGACGGAAGCCCGGGTGTTAAAAAGGTCTCTGCCGAGCTTTTGACCAAGCTTAATGAATAAGTCATACCTCAATGTAGTCAACCTCAATTGAGGCATGCCTTAAAATCCCCCCTAACCCCCGAAAGCGCTAAGTTGTTTTGTAAACGTTCACAGGTGACATTTATGCCATAAGGAATTGTTTTGAAAGATGAACATCGAACATCCAACATCGAACGCCCAACATCGAATTAAAAAACAAACATCCAATAATGAGATACGAAGCTTATGGATAAAGTCCTTTGGGGGCTCCGCTGCCTGGTCTTCACCATGGTTTGGATAAGGTGAAGTTCCCGATCTTAACAATTGGCCCGCAACATGGTTGCCTGTTCTGGTATTTGGCAACTGTTCAACAATCTTTATGATTTACACCGAAAACTCGCAACATCTCAATAAGTCCGGGCACACCGAATCCTTCCCCCTTTTGCAAAGGGGGATTGAGGCCCGTCCTCCAGCCAAGCGGAGCGAGGCGACGAGGGGATATTCCTAATACAGCCCGGAGTTATTGAGAACGTACGAAAACTCAAGCAGCCTTTGTTCAAGATTATACCTTTGTTTCGGCATCTTTTTCTTCAATCACCATTCGCTGTTCAATATTGGTTTTTTTATTCATCATTTCACGCCTTGGCGTGATTGGACGTTCGATGTTCGATGTTCATCTTTTAAGGGAATCTTAGCCTCCTGTCGCCACACTTGTAGTGCCCCGTTATCACTTACCAAATGACAAACTAAAAACGAACAGCCAGAAAAAGGAACGAGAGCGGTATTTTTTTATTGCAATTGAATAATGTATAATGTATTAAATATTTTACTCCAGGTGTCAAGGAATCCCGCATGCACAAAATCCAGGCAAAGACCCTGCATCAGGAAGTCGCCAATCAGATCCGAGGCATGATCAGAAATGGAATCCTGGTCAAGGGGCAGAAAATAGATGAAAAATATCTCTGTGAATCCATGGGCGTAAGCCGAACGCCCGTAAGGGAATCGCTCCGCATTCTCAGTTCGGAGGGCCTCATTGATCTCATCCCCAACAGGGGCGCATATATCAGCCAACCCCCCATTAAAGAAATTAAGGATATGTTCGAAGTTATGAGTGTCCTGGAGGGAACTTGCGCGCGGCTCGCCACGAAAAAGATGAAGGAAAAAGACTTCAGCAAAATCGAGGCTCTCCATCAGAAGCTTGAAAAACACTACAGCAGACAGGATCATGAATTGTACCTCGAGAACAATAACGCATATCATGTCTTTATTCAGGAATTGCCCGACTGTTACCATCTTGCCCTTTGCAAGCAGGGCAAACTTGCCCCCAGCTATCTCATCCAGTATCGCCAGCATCTTAGGATGCAAGACCGCATTGCCCAACCCTGCAAGGTAGTGGCGGATAAACAGCTGTGTGTCTGTCAGCTTCCCAGTTGGCTGGAATGTACCCCTATTTGT
>JBDRPB010000055.1:0-5869 GCA_043809485.1 Pseudomonadota bacterium
AATTTGTAAGGAAATGCAGGACGATGGAGTTCGTCCTGGTAGTAATGGGTCATTTCGTAGCACAGATCCTGTGTATCAATACATGCCCATTCGCAACGGGCCTTGCCAATACAGCACGATGGGGTCCGGAGGTTTGAGCCAGATCCTCCCAGATCCTGTTGCAGCACGTGGCCCAGTTCATAAAAGATGGGTTCTAACTGCTCGGTAAAGGTCCCCAGGAATATAATATCACCAGTGGAACCATGAAAGTTCATCATGCCACTGCCGCGGTACTCCCAGAGATCGCAGATGCTCCTCAGGTAGTCCGAGCTGTAAAACTTGCTGGCAGGCTGATTGACCCGCATGGTATGAAAATGGGCAATGGATGGGTATTTTTCCGGAAGGTCTGAGTACCTTCCTATAACACCGCCACCGTAACCGAATACGCCTACGATACCACCATGTTTCCAGTGGGTTTCACCGTCGATAAACGAATCTTCAAGTTGGCCCAGCAGTTCTTCAACCACCTCGCTTTTAATCATCATCCGGTCATCAGGAAGATTCTTTCTGTGAAGGGCTTCCCTCTTGGCATCTGCCACAAAGCTCGGCCAAGGCCCCGATTCCAGATCATCACACATGGGAGTATCATGTTTGGTCTTGAAATTTTTAAGCTCTTCTTCCGTATAATTATTCAGCTCTTCATCGGAATATATCCTGAGCTCATCATATTTTAACTCTTTTTGGTCTTCTCTTGGTTCAAAAGCCATTATAAATGCCTCCTCCGTTGACTGTGTTTGTAATATTAAGGAGTAACCCTAAAAAAATATTAAAAAAATTCACCTCCTCCCCCAAAAATCATAAATTATTACCCTTTAAGGGTATGCCTTTTACGCCATTTTTGTCCACCGCTAAAGGCTTAAGGCAGATCAATTTGTGTAAATATTTGTGAATATTGGAACTACTTAAATCATCAGAAATTTAAAATAGTGTTTATACTCAGGATCTGTGTGGGTTGTCAATAAAAAAGATTCCTTTTTTTTAATTGACAATATTACACTGCCATGTTCCTAATCCAAAAAAATGTGAGCGTAAAAATAGCCGATACAAGACGAGACTACCAAAAAAGATGTTGTTCACGCAACCCCGAATTACGATTGGCGCACTAAAAGGAGGGTCTGGCAAGACTATCCTTTCGTTAGGTCTTATCGCCGCATGGCGGGAAAAAGGCCACCGAATCGCGCCCTTCAAGAAAGGCCCGGATTTTATTGACGCCGGCTGGCTCACCCTTGCGGCTGCTCGACCATGTCACAACCTGGACCCTTTTATGATGAACAATGAACAGATTATTCATTCCTTTATCAGCCATTCAGGTGATGCTGACCTATCCCTTATTGAAGGGAACAGAGGCCTTTTTGACGGTCTGGATGTGGAAGGGCGCTGCAGCACGGCAGAATTGGCCAAGCTCCTTAAAACACCGGTTATTTTAATAGTGGATGTAACCATGGCCACCCGTACTGTTGCCGCTGTCATCAAGGGGTGTCAGGCCTTTGATCCGGATCTGAATGTTGCCGGGATTATTCTGAACAGAGTGGCGGGCTCACGCCAGGAGGCGCTGATTACTAAGGCCGTTGAAAAATATTGTGGCACAATCGTGGTTGGATCTGTTCCCAAATTGCAAAATACTGTCTTTCCTGAAAGGCATATGGGACTTGTCCCATATCAGGAAAGAGAGCATGCTGAGAAGGCGATCTCATGGGCCAGGGAGACAGTGGAAAAACATCTCCAACTTGATGCTATTTGGAGAATAGCCAGTGAGGCGGAAGACATTGAGATAAAATTCCAATCTCAAACACCAGGAACAACGGTTAAGGCGGGTAATGACTCCCCGCAGATCGGATTCATCAGGGATAAGGCGTTTTGGTTCTATTACCCTGAGAATCTGGAGCAGTTGGAGCGTATGGGCGCTCGACTGGTTGAGATCAATGCGATTTCACAGAATGTATTACCTCAACTGGATGCGCTTTACATTGGGGGCGGTTTTCCAGAGATTCAGGCCCAGGCCCTGGCGGACAATCACACCTTTCGAAACGCCCTTAGAGAGGAGATCGAAAAAGGCCTGCCTGTTTACGCGGAGTGCGGTGGGTTCATGTACTTGGGGAAAAACCTTGTAGTGGATGGCAGAACCTATCCCATGGTCGGCGCAATCCCTGTAGAATTTATTTTGGAAAAAAAACCCCGGGGGCATGGGTATACTATTTTGGAAGTGGATGGATTAAATCCATACTACCCTGTGGGAGAGACCTTGAAAGGCCATGAATTTCACTATTCAAAGCCTGTGCTTACCGGGGAGGCAAATGTGGATTTCGTCTTCAAGGTGCGCCGGGGTCATGGCGTGGATGGTGAAAGAGATGGTATCTGCATAAAAAACGTCCTGGCTACCTTCACCCACATACACGCGGCCGGGAACCCGAGGTGGGCGAAAGGTCTTTTTGAGGTAGCTTCGGAGTACAGGAGAAGCGATAGCAGAGAAAATGGGTGAAATTTTTTCAGAAAGTTTGAAAAGAACAATTGACAACATATAAAACATGATTTATATTTCTCTATTCAAATGGGCCTAAAATAGGCCATGAAGCAAATACTCATAAGGTTAAGTCATACTAAACAAGGAGGATAAGGGATTATGCCGAGTGTAGAATTTGAGGGAAACACTTACAACGTTGATGAAGATGGGTTCATTGACGATTTCAACAACTGGAACAAGGACTGGGTCAGGCATGTGAAAACAACTGAAGGCATTGAAGAACTGACCGACGAGCACTGGAAGGTTATCAACGTCCTCCAGGATTATTACAAAAAGAACGGAATTGCCCCGATGGTCAGGATTCTCTCTAAAGTAACAGGCTATAAACTCAAATACATCTATGAGTTATTTCCATCCGGACCTGGCAAAGGCGCCTGTAAAATGGCAGGGCTGCCAAAGCCCACAGGATGCGTCTAATTCTATTTCTGTAAATCAACACGCAAGCAAATCGTTCGAAACTGACAGGGTGCAAAAGGTGCCAAAATGGCTCCTTTGCGCCCTTTTCTTTTCAGGTCACCTCCCTAACCCGGATAATCCTCCACTATTTTTGTATAAAGGCCGGGCCTTCGCTGAGGAATAAAGTATTTCATTCTATGTAGTCTCACATCTTCCAGGTAGTCCGCTTTCAGATCTGCAAAAATGATTCTTTCTTCCCTGCCCGTGTACTTAGCCAGGATTTGCCCATCCGGACCTAAAACAAGGGCAACGCCTGGGAACAAAAATCCATCACTGTTACTTCCCACCTGGTTGCATGCGACTATGAAAACTCCATTATCAAAGGCCCTGGCAGGGAGATGCCTCATCCAGCTCTGGAATTTCCCTTTGGGATCTCCCCTTGGAGAAGCATGAGGAAAAAAAAGGATATCGGCACCCATCAGGGCAAGGACGGCACTGATTTCAGGAAAGTGGGTCTCATAGCAAAGCGCAACGCCGAAAGTGGTATTCCCAAAATTGTAGACCTCAATATTTTGACCGGCCTGGTAAACGCGTTTTTCAGCAGGTGACAGGTGCGTCTTCCTGTAAAGCCCGATCAGGCCCTCAGGGCCTGCTATCACCTGTGTGATGTAAGGCTTTTTCACATCTGAAACTTCTATTAAGCCGGCAATGAGAACCAGGTGCGCTTCACGGGCCAATTCTACCAGCCGATCCATGATAGTGTCCGCATCTGGCCCCTGGTAAACCTCGGCTGGTGGCTTCAAGGTATACCCGGTCACAGAAAGCTCCGGGAAACAGACTATGCTTGCCCCCTCCCCCGAAGCCTCAGAAACAAGAGACTCGATGCGGTCAAGGTTTTTTTCCACCTCGCCCAACGGAGCATGCATGCAGACAGCCGCTATCCTAAGATCATCCATTGGCATCCCCTGTATCTATTTCACAACGTTCTTTCTTCCGCTAATAGAGAAGGATTTCTTTTCATGTATTCAAGACGATTCAGGCCGTTTATGTAAGCCTTCGCGCTGGCTGTAATAATGTCAGGGTCAGCGCCTTTACCAAGGGCAACAAGACCGTTTTCCTCGAGACGTACGGTAACTTCTCCTTGAGCATCCATGCCCCCGCTTATTGCATTGACCGAAAAACGTAACAGTTTGGCCCGGCTACGCACCATTTTTGCGATGGTATTGAAGGTGGCGTCAATAGGCCCTACACCAAACCCTGCGCTCAGGGCCTCACTTCCCTGGATATTTAACTTGACTGTGGCCGTAGGCACAGCCACATTGCCACTTACCACGTTGAGGTAATCCAGTTTGTAGACATCGGGGACCCTGAGAATTTCTTCAGCCACCAGGACCTCAATATCCTCATCAAGGATCTCTTTTCGCTTGTCAGCAAGTGCCTTGAATTTATCAAACAGCTTATTCAGTTCCCCGTTCGACAAGTCATATCCCAGCTCCTGCAGTTTCTGCTTGAAAGCGTGTCGTCCGGAGTGCTTACCAAGCACCAGGCGGTTTCTGGCAAGACCTACCGTTTCCGGTTTCATGATTTCATATGTCATAGGGTTTTTCAACACACCGTCCTGGTGGATGCCTGCTTCGTGTGCAAATGCGTTTGCGCCCACCACTGCCTTGTTGGGCTGCACCACGATACCCGTGATCATGCTCACCAATCGACTGGTGGAGTGGATTTCTGCCGTATCTATTTGGGTATTGAGCCCCAGGAGGTCTTTTCGAGTATAAAGCCCCATTACAACCTCCTCAAGGGATGTATTACCAGCCCTCTCACCTATCCCATTAACAGTCACTTCGGCCTGGCGAGCCCCTGCTTTAAGCCCGGCCAGTGTATTTGCCGTGGCTAAACCCAAATCGTTATGGCAATGGATACTCAGCACAACGCGATGAATATTGGGTGTATGTTGTCGAATGTAACAGATGAGCTGTGCAAATTCATCAGGCATTGCATAGCCCACAGTGTCCGGCAGATTCACGGTGGTGGCACCTGCTTCGATGGCCGCTTCAAAGACGCGGCACAGAAAATCCGGATCGCTCCGTGATCCGTCCTCTGCTGAAAATTCCACATTGCTGGTAAGAGTCCTGGCATAACGGACCGCATCAACAGCCGCGTCGAGCACCTGGCTCCGGGTCATTTTCAGCTTGTGCTCCAGATGGATATCCGATGTGGCAATAAAGGTATGAATCCTCGGATAGGCGGCCTCCTTAATCGCCCCCCAGGCCCGGTCGATATCTTCCTTTGAGGCCCTTGCCAGGGCAGTTACCTGGGTATTGCGAATTTTTCCTGCAATCAGTTCAACGGCTTCAAAATCGCCCGGAGACGCAGCCGGAAAGCCTGCTTCCATTGCATCTACGCCCAGTTTCTCCAATTGTGTTGCCAGCCGCATCTTTTCAGCGGCATTCATAGTCGCACCCGGAGACTGCTCACCGTCGCGTAACGTTGTATCAAAAATAATGACCTGGTCTTTCATAGAACAACCTCAATTCCTTCTATTTTCCCTCCTCCAAATTCAGCCATGGCCTCTGCGGCAATAGTCAGGCCATCTTGGAGATGTCTTCCCTCAATTTTGGGTACTGCGTATGCGTAATAGAGGACGTTTCGTGTATCATCTCTGATCCGGGTTTTCTCATCCGCCCCCTGGCAAAGGACACAGACAATCCCTTCTTCATCCCTGAACACTATTTCTCCTTCCACAGTCTTCAGATCTCTATGACCCATACCCACACATATCTCACCCTCGCCGGCCAGGTCCAGGGTAAGCTTACCGTCAAAACAATCGTAATCAGCAGCAGCAACCAGAATACCTGCACACATCTCTGCCATAAAGTGGGTATCAACCATAAGATTGTATCTGGGGAACCC
>JBDRPB010000056.1:0-3240 GCA_043809485.1 Pseudomonadota bacterium
TTTTATCAGTCTCCTGACGCCCGCCGCCATCCTCCACAAGGAGTCTTCCGGAATGTTTGATGCAATTTTTTTATATCACGTCTTTAAAGATAAGAGGTTACTCTCGCTTGTCACTGCCCGTTCAATCTCCTTCAATCCAGGACAACTGCGTCCTGCTGATGTTTTATATATACAAAAAAAGGTAGGCATGCTACAGGAAAGAAACAGAAATGCAAACGAATGTCTGCGGGGTCGATATAAGCAAAAGAGCGGCCGTCCCTTTCTTGCGGATGAAAACAGGAAAATAACGAGAGAGAAGTGATACCGTGGATAAAGAAATATTTGTAGGCAGCGCTATGCATGAAAAAGTGCAAGAGAAACATATGGATTTCCCCTTTGAGCTAATCAGCTTTAATCTGGGTCCCAACAAAATCCACATACAGGCAACGATTGCCAAAGAACTCCTCAAGATGGATGAGCAAGTGATAACAAGGACCTTTGAGGGGATCTGTCATGCCTTCAATGGAGTCTGTCTAGAGAATCATATCAAATGTGATCCCATTGATATTTTCATACTCGTAGGCAATAGATTAAAAAGCGGAACGAGCACGAAATTTTGGGATGTTGTTAGTGGCGGACTTTTTGCAGAGATCTTGATTCCCGCCAATGACTGCAGGGTACATGAGTATTGGAAGTATACTTTTTTGCATGAGTTAGGTCACTCATGGTTTTCTCTGGAGTTTTCTCCTGATGAGAGGGAATGTGGGTATGAAGATCTCTTTATAGACTTAGCGGCAATGTGTACGTTTAGAAAAATCCTCCCTGCACACAAACGGATATACCGGGAGGTTAGAAAACACAGAACGTATTTTTTGACCCAACAAAGCAAGAGATTTCTAGGAAAAGAGCTCTATAAGCAGATATTGCAGGACCCAGAGGCATACCTAGGTGATTTGTGGCAAAAAATAAACTCAACACGAATGAAGTGATGGGAGATAGCCGGCAGTGTCATAAGCCGTGTGCTCATCCGGAAATTTCTCAACAATTTTCTCGATGATCCTGAGTTCATCTGCACTCAAATGCTCCGCCTTCGTTTCATTGAAAAAGGTCAAGGTCACTTTCAATTTTCAACAGAATTTTTCTCACAGTGCATTACAGAGAAACAAAAAGGCTCCACCATGGTTATGAGTTGGTGGACCTTTTGAGAAAACTCTTTGTCATTACACCCTTCTGAAGGGGGTGATAAAAAGTGAGCTCAACCTGCGCAAGAAATCACGGCGCTTTTTTTAGATGAGGAGTGTTTACTAAGACTCGATCATTTTGGATAAAATATACAAAAAGAGAACCCCCAAAAGCAGAAATCCTGCATTTCTAAAGCCTTTTTCTTCATGAGTTTCCGGAATCAGATCGGATGCACCAATATAGAGAAAAGATCCCCCGGCAATCGCCAACAGTACTCCCACTGTCGCCTCCGATATAGATCTAATAAAAGCAAGGGAAATGAAGGCTCCCACCGGAGTAGCAAGAGCAACAGCAATGGATAGCCTAAGGGCGGTTTTTCTTTTTATGGAGTTAATCAAGATAGAAAACGTAGTAACGCCTTCGGGAAGCTCATGTGAGATAACCCCAAGAGCGGTTAACAGACCCAGTTTTGGATTTATTTCAAAGCCAACCCCAATAATGATACCATCGAGCAGAGAGTGGAAAAAAAGACCGGTGAACATGACCATGCCCTTGGCATGCTGGGGGTTGCCCTTTTCTTTAAAGTGTATCTCTGATCCTGAATGGATTACCATGACATTTTCCAACAAATAAAAGAGGAGGAACCCCATAAAAATAAAGAGTAAGGCATTTTGAGAAAATTTCAGCGATTCGGGGAAGAGATGAAAGAAGGCGAGCCCCAGAAGCAACCCGGCGGCAAAGGAATTTACCCAATGGGCGTACTTAAGAACCCACCGCTCCTCAAGGATAACCAGAATAATTCCTAGAATGGTTGAGGCGCCAGCAATAGTGCTGTAAAAGATGACGTTAAATGTATTTGCCATGGTCTGTGCCGATCCCTCCGTAGAAGACTTTCTTCCTTACTATCTTATTTCGCCAAGGTTGATGTTTGCATTTGAAATGGACATGGTCTGTATGCTCCTCGGGCCTAACCCTTGTCAAGTATTTCCCTGATTTTCTCGGATAGCTCGGTTATGGTGAAGGGCTTCTGGATGAAACCGTCGCATCCCCGCCGCATGATCTCCTCTGCCTGGCCGTCGATACTGTAACCGCTTGAAAGGAGCACCTTTGCCTGGGGATTGATTCCTTTCATGGTATCGTAGGCCTCGCCACCTCCCATATCCGGCATAATCATATCCAGGATCACCAGATCAATGTCATCCTTGTGTTCCGTGAACAGCGCAATGGCCTCCTTGCCTCCCTGTGCAGCAAGCACGTTGTAGCCCAACTCCTGGATGACCGCAGTGCCTACCTGCAGAAGCATTGCCTCATCGTCTACGAGGAGGATGGTGCCGGCTCCCTTGACCAGGTGCTCGGCGTTGCCCGCTGCCTGCTCGGGCTCTTTCTCTGAGCAGGGCAGATAGATCAGGAAGGTGCTTCCCTGTCCGCTTTTGGACTCCACATCAATGTAGCCGCCATGGGCCTTAACGATACCGTAGACAGAGGCCAGGCCAAGGCCCGTGCCCTTGCTCAGCCCCTTGGTGGTAAAGAAGGGATCAAAGATGCGCTCCGTGGTTTTTTTGTCCATGCCTACCCCGGTATCCCGTACCGTCACCAGGGCATAGGCCCCGGGCTTAACCCGGTAGGAGCTGTCGGTCATATCCTTATCCGTGACATTCATGGTCTTAATGAACAGATCTCCTCCTCGGGGCATGGCATCGGCTGCATTGACAAACAGATTCAAAAGGATCTGCTCAATCTGGCCCTGGTCTGCCCGGATTCCCCCGAGTTCCTGGGCAAGGTCTCGGTGAATGGTGATGTCCTTTTTGGTGGTGCCAAAGGTATCAGCGGTCTCTGTGATCACCCGGTTCAGGTTTATGAACCTGACTTCATATTTTCCTCCCCGGGCATAGCCGAGAAGCTGTTTGGTGAGCCTCGATCCGCTGTCAACGAGCTTTTCAATATCCCTGATTCGCCGGCAGTTGGGATGGCCGGGCTCGGTTTCCAGGAGCATCAGTGAGGTATTGCCACTGATACCCATGAGGATGTTATTAAAATTGTGGGCAATGCCGCCGGCAAGGGTTCCCAGTGCCTCCATCC
>JBDRPB010000057.1:0-18131 GCA_043809485.1 Pseudomonadota bacterium
TATATGAAACTCCAACAGGTGAAGGTTGAAGGCGTTGATGAAAAGGTTCGGCGTGAACTCATCCAAATATGCGGTTTGCACTCTGACCTGAGTTTATTAGCTCTCAACCTGAATGCGTTGCAGGAAAAGATGAAAAAGCACCCTTGGGTCAGATCCATTAATCTGGAAAGGTTGTTTCCGAACACCCTGATTGTCAAGGCGGAAAAGGAGACTGCATGGGCACTGGTGGTGATGGATAAGATCTACTACATGAATCCGTGGGGGGAAGTCTTTAAGGAAGTCGAAGATTCGGAGACAATGGATCTCCCGGTCATTACAGGAGTTTCCAAACAGGGATCAGAAATCCGAAAGCAACTTGAAAAGGCCACGCGTCTCATGAAACTCCTGGAGACAGAACAGGGATTGTGGTCATTGAATGAACTCTCGGAGATCCATATGAATGAGTATGGCGGCATGTCTCTTTATTTTAACCGCATCTCAGCAGAGATCAAATTGCCGTGTGAAGATCTTACAGAGAAAATTGAGGGATTAAAAAAAGTGACAAAACACCTGGCCCAGACAGGTCGAATTAACCAGGTGATAGGCATTGACTTGAATCAGGTTGATGGGGCAGTGGTTTCTTTCAAAAGCACCTAACCTTTGAAATCCTGATGGACTGGAAATATGGCGCTTGATCTCCATTTGCTAAATTCTAATGTTGTAGACCTTCACCGAGGAGAAATTAAAATTTTCCCGATTATTAACCCACAACCCGTGAACGAGGTAAAAACAAGATGTCTGGAGAAATAATTGTTGGTCTGGATATCGGGACAACAAAAGTCTGTGCTGTGGTAGGTGAAGCGCGTCCTGATGGCATAGAGATTATCGGCATGGGAAGTCACCCTTCAGAGGGCCTGAGGAAAGGGGTGGTCATTAACATCGAGCACACAGTGAATTCCATAAAAGAGGCCATAGAGGAAGCCGAGACAATGGCTGGCTGTGAGATCAGTGCAGTTTATGCAGGTATAGCGGGCGGTCATATAAAGGGGTTTAACAGCCATGGAGTGATCGCACTAAAAGAAAAGGAGGTGACCAAAAAGGATATCGACCGTGTTATTGAGGCTGCCAGTGCAGTGGCCATCCCTATGGACCGTGAGGTCATACACACCTTGGTCCAGGAGTTCATTGTAGATGAACAGGATGGAATTTTGGATCCATTGGGAATGTCCGGTGTACGCTTAGAGGCAAAAATTCATATTGTAACGGGTGCTGTGACCTCGGCACAAAACATTGTTAAGTGTGCAAATCGCTCCGGCTTGGATGTGTGCGATATCATTCTCCAGTCCCTGGCATCGAGTGAGGCAGTGCTGTCAAAGGAGGAACGAAATCTTGGAGCGGCGATTATCGACTTTGGAGGAGGAACGACCGACACGGCAATATTTTCAGGAGGAGCTATCAAGCACACGTCTGTTCTGCCATTAGGGGGAGATAATTTGACTTATGACATCGCTATAGGGCTCAGAACACCCAAACTGGAGGCGGAGAAGATCAAGATCAGATATGGATGCGGCCTCTCCTCATTGATCGGCCGGGACGAGACTATTGAGGTGCCTGGTGTGGGGGGAAGAAAATCGCGGGTTCTGTCACGGCAGGTCCTCGGGGAGATACTGGAACCGCGGGTTGAAGAAATATTTTCCCTGATCTACAGCGAACTTACGCGCTCCGGGCATGTAGACACTATCAGATCTGGTGTGGTCATCACTGGAGGTTCAGCCGAGCTGCAAGGAGTTACAGAGTTGGCTGAGCAGATATTCAACTCGCCTGCCCGCGTGGGCTACCCTCAAGGGATGAGCGGGCTGGTAGAAATAGTCAACAAACCAATGTATGCAACAGCAGTTGGTCTCGTCCTGTACGGATCAAAGACAAATAAGAAGGCCAAAAAGTTTCGGATAAGGGATACAAACATTTTTAATCGTGTCATGGGCAGAATGAAAAAATGGTTTAAGGATATCATTTAGGCCATAAACCCCAACCTTATAGTAAAGGACTTTTTTAGCGGTGTAGTCCAGCCAAAGGCAGGGTTGTATAAACTCGCTAAACAATTTTATAATTATAATAGAAGGAGGGAAAAAATGAAATTTGAATTTGTAGACGAAAAGGAACGGTACAATGCTAAGATAAAGGTATTGGGTATTGGAGGCGCAGGTGGCAATGCTATCAACAATATGATCGCCTCCAAATTAAGGGGAGTGGATTTTATTGTTGCGAATACGGATTGTCAGGACCTTGACCGATCCACATGCTCCCAGAAGATCCAGATAGGACCATCAGTCACTATGGGTCTCGGCGCCGGCGCTGACCCAGAGATCGGGAAACTATCCTGCGAAGAAAGTATCAATGAGGTCAGAGATGCCATAGATCATCCCGACATGGTCTTTATCACCGCCGGGATGGGAGGTGGAACAGGAACAGGGGCATCTCCTGTGGCAGCAAGACAGTGCAAAGAAAGCGGCGCCCTGACTGTAGCTGTGGTGACCAAACCCTTTTCATTTGAAGGAGAAAGGCGGATGAAAAGGGCGATGGCGGGAATAGAGGAGCTCAAAAAAGAGGTTGACAGTCTCATTATCATCCCTAATGAGCGGCTCAAAGTATTGGGTGGTAAAAGCACATCCTTTAAGGATCTTATTGCACGGGCGGATGAAGTGCTCCTTCAGGCTGTGAAAGGAATCTCAGAACTTATCATAAGCAACGGCTTTATCAATTTAGATTTTGCAGACATCAAAAGGGTGATGGAGCAGATGGGCACCGCCATAATGGGAATGGGTAGTGCAAAGGGAGAGAACAGAGCCTCTGAGGCGGCCCAGATGGCCATCAACAGCCCGCTTCTCGAAGATATTTCCATCGGTGGGGCTCGGGGATTACTTATGAACATAACCGGTCCCTCTGACATGACAATGGAAGAAATTGATGAGGCCTCCAACTACATCAAAGAGGAAGTGAACCAGGACGCGGAGATATTCTGGGGCGTCGTCTTTGATGATACCCTGGAGGATGAGGTTCATGTTACTGTTATTGCTACCGGCATAGACAATGGTGCTGGCAGTAATAGCAATTATTGCACGCCTGATTACAGTAATGTGGTTAAAATCAGAGATATGACGCCTGAAGAAGCAGGAGAAAGCTGGACCGTCAAAATGAACGGCGAGAGCCTTGATACCCCCACGTACCAGAGAAAGGGCAAAGAACTTTCGACTTGTGCTGAAAAGGGCGAGATCAGCCTGCGAAGAAAGAGTATCATCAATAGATTCCAGCTAAAGGATAATCTGGATTACCCTACATTTCTCAGAGAAAAGGCCGACTGACAAGTTACGGGTTACAGGTTGCAAATCTTAGGATCATTGAGGAACTAAGCGTAACTCTTTACATATTGGAAGGTAAATTGAAACATGCCACAAGACATTGTTTCCATTTACAGAACCAGGTTAGCCAGGGAGAAGGGGGCGGTCAAAAAAGATTGGGGCGGCAGGCTGTCAGTTGCGCTTACCTACCCCAATTATTACCGCCTTGGCATGTCAAACCTGGGCTTCCAGGTTGTTTACAATATTTTGAACCAAAGGCCCGACGTTGTTGCGGAGCGTGTTTTCCTGCCTGAAGGCCAAGAGATGTCCCTCTACCTTCGGTCAGGAAAATCGCTCATGTCGTTGGAATCCCAGGCTCCCCTCCAAAAATTCGACCTTGTTGCCTTTTCCCTCTCCTTTGAAAATGACTATCCAAATATCCTGAAGATTCTGGAAATGGGAAAGATCCCCCTTCATTCTGATGAAAGATCCTACCCATGTCCTTTGATCATGGCCGGAGGCGTTACGACCTTTCTAAACCCTGAGCCTTTAGCCGCCTTTATTGATTTCTTTTTGATGGGTGACGCCGAGGCAAATCTAAATGAATTTATAGATCATCTTTTAGATCTAAAATCGCCCAACCTCGAAAGAAGCGAGATTGCAAAAAATCTTGCCACAAATATGACCACTCTTTATGTCCCTTCACTTTACGAGCCAGAATACCATAAAGATGGAGCCCTTAAATCCTTTCTGCCCAAAGAAAGTAAAGTACCTGAGAAGATCAAAGTGGCATGTTCCGCAACTGGCGGGTCCACAGAACAAAAGGTGCCTCTTTCTACGATCACAACACCGGATACAGAATTTGGTAACAAGATTCTGATCGAACTGGGGAGGGGATGCGGCCGTTCATGCCGATTTTGTGCTGCGGGATATGTATATCGCCCTCCGAGAGTCCATCCGGAATCTGATCTTCTAACGGCGACTGAGAAAGCCCTGAAACAATGCAAACAGGTGGGATTGTTGAGCGCCGCAGTATCGGATATACCCGGCATAGAAAACCTGTCCTCCCTGATCTTAAAGCATGGAGGACGTTTTTCTGTTTCATCATTGAGGGCAGATACCTTATCCCAGGGCCTTCTTGATCACCTGAAGCAGGCAGGGCAAAAGACAGTGGCAATTGCCCCAGAGGCTGGTTCCGAAAGACTTCGAAGAGTGATTAACAAGCACCTAACAAGGAAGCAAATCACGGACGCGGTAAATCTGATCTCGAAGACAGGCGATTTTACCATCAAGCTGTATTTTCTAATTGGCCTTCCCACAGAGACCAGAAACGACGTGTCTGAGATCGTAGATCTTGTCAAAGTCATAAAACACAATATGGTTAAAGTGTCTGCGCCACGTGGGAGAATAGGCCAAATAAAATTGAGCGTGAACTGTTTTGTACCGAAACCCGCCACTCCTTTTCAGTGGTTTGCCCTGGAGCAGGCATCTTCCCTCAAAGAAAAGCAAAAATGGTTAAAGAAGACGCTGGCCAAAGAAGGGGGAGTCAAGGTGAATTCTGACCTTCCTAAATGGGCCTATGTCCAGACACTGCTCGCCATGGGAGATAGAAGGGTTGCCTCCATCCTGCTTATGTCCCATAATTTGGACGGAGATTGGACAAAAGCCCTTCGCTTCTCCGATATAAATCCTGACTTCTTTGTGTATCGTCCAAAGGGTCTGGATGAAGTCCTTCCGTGGGATTTTATTGATCACGGCATTCTGAAAGGACATTTAATAAAGGAATATGAGTTAGCCCTGAAAGGGGAAGAATCAGACATATGCCATGTGGGTGAATGCTACCGCTGCGGAGTATGTTAATGGCTGAAAAACCTCCCGCCAGGATCAGGAAATTCGTGGTAGGAGATATCAATAAAATACTTGAGATTGAGGAACAGGCATTTCCAAAGACTCCTTATACAAAAGAGACTTTTTTAAACTATGCAAACAGACTACCGGATACTTTTATTATTGTGGAATCCGGTAAAGATATTATTGGATACATTATCTTTGATATGAGCGGTCATGTCCATTCAACTGCTGTTAAAACCGGGTACAGAAAAAAGGGTTTTGGGAAGAAGTTGTTCAAGCATGCTTCAAGGTGTGTTGAGAAAAAATTATGGCTCGAAGTCAGATCAAAGAACAGGGCGGCAATAGAGTTTTACAAAAGAATGGGCATGAAAATTATTAGCACAATTCCAGGCTACTATGGGAACGATGACGCCCTGATTCTGGTGTTGAATCACAAGAAGTAAACCCTAACCAGCAACTCGAAACCCGTAACCCGTAACATTCCATGCACGAGGCAAAAAAATTCTATCCCAAAGAAACATCTTTCTTTAAACAAATTATGTGGTTTCCGAGACGTTTACTTAGTCCAACTACAGAACGCTGCTTACTATTCTATCATATCTTTAAATCCGCTTTCGTCTAATACTCTTATCCCTAATCTCAATGCATTATCATATTTTGAGCCCGGGTCTTTGCCTGCAATGACGAAGTCAGTTTTATTACTGACTGAGGAGGCCACTCTTCCTCCCATATCTTCAATTACTTTTCGTGCCTCGGCCCTGGTGAAAGAATCCAAGCCTCCAGTCAAAACAAGAGTCTTGCCTGAAAGGGGAGTTTCCCTTTCTTCAATTTTCTCAGCAGGAATTTTCACCCCTCCTTTTTTCAGTTTCTCAAGGACTTTTAGATTCTTAGGGTTATGGAAGAAGTTGTATATGCTTTGAGCCACTATGGGTCCTATCTCATAAATCCGGGCAAGATCCTCAATGGTTTGTCCGGCCAAATTGTCAATGGATTTAGAGCTCTTTGCCACTACTCCGGCCAGATGGTAGCCAACATTTCTTATGCCCAATGCATATATCAAATTTGTTAAACCCGGGTTTCTGCCTTTGTCAATAGCCTTTAGGATGTTCTCAGCAAGCTTGTCGCCCATCCTATCCATCTTCATTATGTCTTCTTTTTTCAGAAAATACAGGTCGGCCTGATCCTGAATGATTTTTTTCTCCACCATCTGATCTAATAACTTATATCCCAGGCCGTCCATATTCATAGCCCCTTTGGAGACAAAATGGGCCAGGTTTTCTTTGATCTGAGCGGGGCAGGCGATTCCGGTGCAGCGATGAACGGCTTCTCCTTCGGGTCTCTCTGCCCTGGATCCGCAGACCGGGCATCTATCCGGCATGCTGAACTTCTCTTCTTTCCCAGTTCTTTTCGACGACACCACCTTAACCACTTCCGGGATCACATCCCCTGCCCTTTGAATTATGACGGTGTCGCCAACCCTCACATCCTTTTTCCTTATTTCGTCCTCATTGTGCAAACTAGCTCGGCTTACCTCCACTCCTCCCACTCTGACCGGTTCCAGCAAGGCCACAGGAGTTAGAGCCCCTGTCCTTCCCACACTGATGATTATATCCTTTATTTTAGTGTGCTCCTGTTGAGCAGGGAATTTCCAGGCAATTGCCCATCGAGGGCTGCGGGAAAGCTCGCCCAGTTTTTCCTGCAAGGCAAATTCATTAACTTTTATAACGATTCCGTCTATCTCATAAGGCAAATCGTTTCTCAGGTTCAGTATCTTTTGGTAATATTCTTTGACCTGTTCGACACTTTCGCATAATTTAACATACTGGCTGATCTTAAACCCGAGCTGTTTTAAATAATTGAGGCTGTCCCAGTGATTGGCTAATTCTTTTCCTTCAACCCTTCCTGTTGCATAGGCGAACATTTTTAATGGCCTGGTGCTGGTTGCTTTTGGATCAAGCTGTCTAACCGATCCGGCAGCGGCATTTCGAGGATTGGCAAATAAAGGTTCTCCCCTTTTCATCCTCTCTCTGTTCAGCCTCTCGAAATCCGGCTTGCTCATAATTACCTCGCCCCGGATCTCGACTAAATCAGGATTCGGTTCCCCCAAAAGCCTCAAAGGAATAGGCTTGATGGTTCTTAGATTCAAGGTGACATCTTCTCCCACCATGCCATCACCCCTGGTGGAACCCAAAACAAAAATTTCCTTCTCATACACAAGTTCCACTGCCAGTCCATCAAATTTCGGTTCCACAACATATCTAATCACCTTCTCACTGACCTCTGAGAGTTCTAAGACCCTGCGGTGGAAGTCCAGAAACCCAGCCTCGGATGTGGCTTTGTTCAGGCTCAACATGGGGAGGCTGTGCCTGACTGATTTGAATTCCTCTAAAGGGGTGGCTCCCACCCTTTGGGTAGGAGAATCAGAGGTGACAAGCTCCGGATATTTCTCCTCCAATTCAACAAGCTGATCAAAGATCCGGTCATATTCAGCGTCAGAGACCTCCGGGTTATCTAAGACGTAATACAGATAATTGTGATGATTTATCTGTTCCCTTAATTCTTGAATCCTGTCTCCGGTTTTTTTGTCTTGCTCAGTCATGGTTTAGTTCAGCCTGTTATTTTGTGATTGCTACGTTTCAATAACCCATTTACACAATTTTGCAAAAAATTGCCAGTGTCTCAAGGATGTTTTTTCACAACTCCCAATTCTTTCGCTGATATCCAATACCTTTAATTCTAACCAAATTACCTTTTACTTCTGTTTTTGCTCCAAGTATCTCATCCACCAGCCACAGTCTTGCTTGAATATGTTCTGTCATCTTTGGAATCAGGTAGGCGCTCCAACCTTCGGCCAGAGCAGCAAACGGTATGATTTGATCTGCCAAATGTCTATCCACTGTCGCACCCCCGTCCAAATCTTCAATTAGATCCTTAGCCGTTCGTTTTCCAATAAACTCAGCAGTCCTTCGCAGTTTACCCGCCATATCTGATCCAATCAGGCATTCGGTACCTGTTCTGGCCCAGATGGTCAGGGAAGCGCCAGCCTGGACAGAAGGTCTTTCATAAGCAGGCTCCTCTTTGGTATCATAAATTATTTCTATTTTTGGGTCATATCCGGCGGCTTTCAACGCTTTTTGGCATCCTCTCATCATCCTGTCAGAGACCTTCCTTGCTTTGAGTAGAGAAGACAAAGCGACTCCTTTTATTTCAGCTACTTTCCCCTGGTCAATAAGAGTCAGTGGCTCCAACTTCCCCTTTATGGGCATTACCTTCACGTGGATTTGGCCTTTACCTTGAGGCACATAACCTGGCTGGATGATTTTTATATCCAGATCCACTCCCATGGCCATCAAGATTGGGAACAAAACGTATTTTAGATGGTATACCGAAGGCGCAAAGTCCTGAAACAGACCGCCGGTAATCTCAAACTGTGAGGGTCTGTCGGCAAAAAGAGCTGGGGGTATTACAGTTAAAGCTAACATTGTGGCGGAACCCGCAGTTTTGATATCCCAGTTGAATGCACCACCCTCTATTTTCTTTCCGGGCCTGAATTTTATTTCGTTTGACCCAACCTCTGCTCCTTCCAGCCTGCCCCGGCAAATTTGAGCAGCGGCTTCAATTGCTTTCAGGTGCTGGGGCCTCAAACCAGGTTTGTCTCTTTTGGCCCTGATGTTCTTTATATGAAGGTTCCTGCCAACCAAAACCGAGAAAGAAACCGCATCCCTGACTATTGTCCCTGACCCTGATTCTTGACTGCCGTCTATTTCTATCATTTTCCTCCCCATTTCAAAGCCCAAAGGCCCAAAAGGGTTATCGTCCTCTGGGAAGAAGCCATGCCTTAAAGAAGGGGTTAACGAATCTGATTTCTTTCCCGCTTTTGAACAGAATATTGATGTTGATCATCCGTGTTATTGCCCGGCTCACCGATGCAGAACTATGGTGCCCGACGGCCTTCACAAAATCCATCGAGTAAACCCTTATACCGCCTTCCTTTGCTAAGGCCGTAAGGCACTTGAGTTGAAAGTCCGTCAGAAGGCTGACAAAGGTTTCGTATGACTTTTGTTCCCGGGAGAATATTAACTCAAGAGCCGCCTTCAGTTTGTCCGATGAAACGGCATCTCCTTCTGGAGTGACTTCCCATAGGGCCTCACAGAGCTGCTGTATATCCCCTGTAATGTTATTGGCAATTTCAAACACTTGCTTTAAGGTCTCTCCCAAAACTTTACGCCCTCCACTCTCGAACTTTTTTACCAGGAATTTCGAAAATTCTTCATATGGCATCGGATCAACGGTGAGCGGGATAGCCGACTTAAAAAAAGCTGAATTTGGGGAGGTAAATATCTCGTCCATCTTATGCCTCATGCTCCCAACAAAGACATAAGCGATATTGTTGTGAAACTGTATCTTGCTCCTTAAAAGTGCAATGGCCTCATCGGCGTCGTTTATCTCTAATATGTCCTGGAATTCATCAAAGACGACTACAAAACACTTTTTCTTACTTATGGATTCGATTAAATCGAGTACCTCCTGGATTGAATCGGCCTTCAGCTCCACGGAAGCATCGAAAGAGACGATAGGCATGGAGGTGACAGGATCTGTAGTAATGGTCGGTCTGAGATGCGACAGGGTTTTAATCATCCTGGTTACCCAACTCACCTTGTTTTCCAGGGTCACTATTGCCCGGAGCATCCTCTTGCACAAGGCATCTACAGATTTAATACCAAGGAGATCCATGTATAAAAGATCGGTTCCCTTTAACCTCCTGACCGCTTCATAAACGAGAGATGACTTTCCGACACGCCTTTCACCGAAAACTGCTATGTTCTGGGATGCTTTGATATGATTGGAAATTTGCATCAGCAAGCCTTCTCTACCGCAGAAATCTTTTCCCAGAACAATTGATCCGTATTTGAATGGATTCATGATTCATCACCTTTCACTATTATGTGCTAAGCAATTTTGTTTTAATCATAACCGCATATAACACAATTGTTAAATATTGGCAAGAAGAAAAGCTAATTCACAGCCAAGACCAAAGGCCAAAGGGATCGGACCATGCTAACTATTTAAAAATATTGTATAAAAGGAAGAGATATACCACTATTTAGCCCTTATATCGCACTTTTTAAGGGCAAAAAGAACATTATTCACAGCAATCAATGGCGAGAGCGAAAAGACATTATACACCTGGCCAGATATGATATACCCCGGTTAGATAGAAATTCGGCTAAGCTTAAATAATCGTTGACAATGTATATACATTATCGTATTATCTAAAACATGAACATAGTCTGGGACAAAGAGAAAAATGATTGGTTGCAAGTAAATCGATCAATTTCCTTTGAAGAGATATCAGGATTGATTTTGGATGGTACATATATTGATATTGTAGAAAATCCTACCAGGGACAATCAGATGTATTTCATTATGAATATCAAAGAATATACATGGGTAGCACCATTTCTGATTGATGATAAGGAAAGAATAGTATTAAAGGCTGCTTTCCCTACCCGGAAATTCCATAACAAATATGGAGGTGATAATGAATAATCTAACCAATGAAGAAAAAGAAATTGAAAACAATATAGACTCACTTGTTTCTGTTTCTGGCAAGAAAAGGGAGCGAATTGAGTCTATCTTGGCGAAAGCAAAAAAGAATAAAGCTATAAGTCTCCGCATAGCAGAATATGATCTTGAAAAGCTAAAAGAGAAGGCAGCAAGCGATGGGATTCCATATCAGACCCTTATTAATACAGTCTTGCACAAGTACATTACGAATCAGCTGCTTGAGAAAAACGAAGTTCTTAAGTCTATCCAGGTATTAAGAAATAAAGAAGCTATCTAACACTTATAAGGCCTCCTGATGTCAATAGGTAATGTTATCCCCAAGTCTATGAAACTGGTTGCGGGAAGAACAGGGCAGGAATACAACCAAAGGAAGGAACACATTGGAGAAAATTTTGGATGTTGGGTACTGAGCCTCGGAAAACCACCGGTCAGCGGTATAGGGTTGTCACCGAAGGATTTAGTTCCCTATATGACTACTGGCGACGACAGGAATCTCAGCTAGATTGGCAGTGTCTTTTCGTGTTACCCCCCTGGCTGAAAATCTGGTGGCAGAGCTTCGGGACGAACGCTGAACAATACCTATGCAGCGTTAAGGAGGGGAACTCTCTTATCGGAATATCCCCCCTGATGTTGACCGATAAAACCGCCTATATTTTGGGGAGCCCGGATGTCTGCGATTATGCGGACTTTGTTATTCAACCTGGGAAAGAGCACCTCTTTTTCAACACGATGCTGGATGATCTTGTGAAAAAGGGCATCCATGAGTTGAACCTGGGCCCACTCAGGCCCGATTCTGCAACATTCATGCATCTTTTAAAGATTTCTGAACAACGAAAGTACCAAGTCATTAACGAGGAAGAGGACGTTTCCGTGGAACTTGAATTGCCTCCGACCTGGGATGCATACTTCGGGAGGTTAAAAGGGAAACAACGCCACGAAGTGAGGCGAAAACTGAGAAGATTGAAAGAATCCGGAACCATCAGCTACCAAACATTTGAGAATGAAAGAGCCTTAGAAGAGAGGCTTGACCTCTTTTTACACTTTTTCAGAAAAAGCAGGGAAGACAAAGATATTTTCATGACATCCGCCAGAGAATCATTCTTTAGATCGTTGACAAAGGCGATGGCAGCTGAAGGCCTCCTGAAAATGGGACTTTTGAACCTGGATTCCAGACCTGTAGCTGCGATATTATACTTTGATTATCGCGATATCGTCTACCTCTACAACAGCGGATACGATCCGGAATACCGACACCTAAACGTCGGCTTGATCTCAAAGGTTATGTGTATTAAAGAGAGCATCCAGAGAGGGAAAAAAAGATTTGACTTTCTCAAAGGGGCGGAAGCCTATAAATATCGCCTTGGAGGAAAAGAAATCCCATTATATCGTTCCAGAATTGCTTTAAGATAGAGTGTTGGCAGACTGAGGAGATGAATCTAACCAATTACAGGGAAAGGATCTGGGTGTAGTCGTGAAACTGCGTATAGCCATGCTGAGTGTGCACAGTTGCCCTTTTGGTGAATTGGGCGCAGAAAACACCGGTGGAATGAGCGTTTACATTAGGGAGCTATGCAAGGAACTTGGCAGGCGTGGACATATCGTTGATGTCTTCACCCGCACACATGAGCCGATACATGACCAGATTCTAAAATTTGGTCAAAACGCCAGACTAATCCACTTTAAGGCAGGAGATGAAGAGGATATGAACCGATTGAAGATTTATCACTATCTTTCTGAATTTTCCCGCCAAGTAGATAAGTTTAGCAGGCAAAACGGGTATCATTATGACCTGATCCACAGCCATTATTGGCTTTCGGGGTTGGTCGGAAGGCAACTGCAGCAGTGGTGGGACATCCCTCATGTCACGATGTTCCATACTCTAGGCGCTGTGAAGAATGCTGTCGATACGGGTATCAGGGAGCCGGAGGTCCGAATAAAGTCTGAAAAAGAAATAATCAAAGACTGCCACCGTATTATTGCACCGACAGGGAGAGAAAAAGATTATCTCATTAACTATTACAATGCCTCTCCCGAAACCATTAGCATAATTCCATGCGGTGTAAATCTGGATATTTTCAGGATCATAGAAAAGGAAATTGCGAGGAATATTCTTGGTTTTAACGGAGAAGGAATTATTTTATTCGTCGGCCGCATTGTCCCTATAAAGGGTATAGATAAACTCTTAATGGCATTAAACCATCTTGAGAATATTGAACGACTCCGGCTCCTCGTGATCGGGGGTGATAAAAATTGTCAAGACGAAGTGAACCGGCTAAGGCGTCTTTCGAAAAGCCTGAAGATAGAAAGTTCTGTCACGTTTCTGGGATTAGTGGAACAAGAAAAGCTGCCTTATTTTTACAGCGCTGCCGATATATGCGTATTTCCATCCCATTATGAAAGCTTTGGCCTGGTTGCACTGGAATCCCTAGCCTGTGGAACACCGGTCGTAGCTACCGATGTGGGAGGTATTCGGAGTGTTGTTCGTGATGGAGAGACGGGCTATATCGTTTTGGATAATGTACCTCATCTTCTTGCAGAGAAAATCACCCTTGCCCTTTCCACGCCAAGGGCTAAAACAGATGCAAGTTATTCGATAAGAGAATCCGTTTTTAAATTCAGTTGGTCAAATATCGCTGAAGCTACTCTTCAGGAATATCAGACCTTTAATGGCAAAAAAATAATCTGATCGTTCACCTTAGGGAAAAGCCATTTATATACCAATCCCATTGACCCTAACCCTCGATCCTCCTTTCAAACCAAAGTGTGGTCTTCCCTATCTCAAAACCAGCGGATTTATAAAGTGTCAATGCAGCCTCATTTTCACTGTCTACAGAAATCTGTGTAATGTTTGTCCCCTGTTTTATTAAATAGCTTAGACCTGCCGCGAACACCTGTTTGGCCAGTCCACGTCCTCGATAATCCGGGTCAACACCTAACATATGGATGCTTCCGCTTCGTGTATCATTTCGATCATCTCTTCCAAGGTCTATTTTCGTCCAACAATAGGCGATAGGCCTATCCCCATCCCATGAAATGACAATACCTTCCGGGAGACAACCCGGAAGTTTAGTACGATATGTTATCTCCTCGACAGTGTTTGGATTGAATCCCCAGGTATCCATGAAGGAACGGTTTTGAATCCGGGTTAGGGCTGCCTCTTCACCTCTTTTAAACGTACGGCATGAAAAAGGGATATAGTTAGTACTCGCCAACCTCGCCTTCTGCACATCGAGATTCAATTCATAAAATCGGCGGATAGGCTTAAAGTCCATCATGCACAGGAGATTTTTCTCCAATAGGTTCTCATTCGATGTAAATATATGAGCTAATGTCAGCTGCAATTCCACCGTTCGCCTGAATGAACGATCAAGAAGACGCTGTAGCAGTCCGTCTGTTCGATCAGCCGGGTGTACCAGGTAGCTGACTACAGACCGCTCAATATCCTCTTCCGCCAGAACATGCACGTATCCTCGTATGGTTCCTGCGTTTTCAACTACATATAGGTTTTCCCCCAGGTTGTAAGCTGGAATTCCCTTGTACGCTAATATCAATTCTAAAGGGATACCGCATCCAACCAGTCCTTTTTTTTCAATTTCATCTCTGAACCGGATCAACTTCGATAAATCTTCCTGGTCGTATGGTTTTATTGTTTTAGTGTCTATATTCATTTCTTGTGTGATCTATGCTTAATTTTGTGGGATTTAAAATTGGATCCTAATTCACCTTGGGACCTTGTCAAATACCTATCTATTATTAAACAAGGTTGATTTTAGGTCGGGATCCACCCCGTGTCAATCCCAAGCTTAACTAGTGTCCATCCAGAAATGAGATAGTTTTCGCAAGGTCAAGGAAGATGAGGATTTTAACCACAGGAGTACATTGAAGTATTTCGAGGATTAAAATCCGAATCTGACGTAGAGATTGCGGAAAATAGCCATTTATGGATGGGCACTAACTATATTCAACCCTTGCGACCTCTAGTGTTATAGGGACAATACTCTTGATAGTACCCTGCAAAAACTTGAATTTAGTAATTTCGAACTTACTTTATGCCAATTCAAAGTTTGATGGTCTCGTAAAAAGTCATCACTCCGGTGAAAACCGGAGTCCAGACCATCTGTAACCATTTGAGAAGACTGGATTCCGACTGCAGTTTATCCCGCATTTGATGCGGGGCCGGAATGACAAAAAAAATCGTGTTTTTCGACTTTTTACGAGTTAATCAGAACTTTTGGGTTTAAGCTTTTCTTTGATAAAAACGAGATATCCAACCCTTTGGGTTAATCTCACGTCACGAAAACGGTTAACCTTATTTCTTAAACAGAGGACTGCATCATGGATACACAATTGGCTCATGTATTGGTTGTGACACCCCATCCGGATGACGCTGAATACGGTGTGGCCGGGACGGTCGCCCGCTGGACCAACGAGGGGAGGACGGTCGTTTATGTCGTCTGCACAAATGGCGATAAGGGTACCAGTGACAGGAAAGTGAAGTCCGAAAGCCTCATCAAAATCCGAGAAAAGGAGCAAATCGCAGCAGCAAATCTTTTAGGTGTAAAGGAAGTGATTTTTTTGGGATACCCGGACCAGGGATTGGAGGAAACACCCCAATTCCGTAAGGACATTGTTAAACAGATCAGACGATTCAGACCTGAGACAGTGGTAACCGCCGATCCCTATCGACGTTACATATGGCACCGGGACCATCGGATTACGGGCCGAGTTACCTTAGATGCTGTCTTTCCTTATGCCAGAGACCACCTTTCCTATCCCGACTTGCTGGAGGAGGGGTTTGAACCCCACAAGGTAAAGGAGATTTTATTGTGGGCATCCGAGAATATCAACCATCGATTGGATATCACAGACACCTTTCCTTTAAAACTCAACGCCTTAAGAGAGCATAAAAGCCAAGTCGGTCACATCCCGCGACAGAAATTGGAGGGTTATTTGAGGGGAAGGGCAATCCAGTTGTCGGAAGGGGAAAGTTTCCAGCTTGCGGAGGGGTTTCATCGCGAAGAAGTCACCTGGTAACTAATGCCTGCAGTAGTTAAATTTTCTTTTCACGATGAAAGCCAGAGCACATCTCCACAGAGCTCTGGATCGTGTTGGTGTGAGGAAAAGACGGCAAAGGCCTCTTTTTCCAGCTTTAAAACTGTCGAGTCTCCATGTCCTGGGAAAATCCGGGTATCATCCGGCAAGGTGAAAATTTTAGAGGTAATGGACTCGATGATTTGTTTCAGATTTTCCGGCGATGATGTCTTACCCGGACCTCCCGGGAAAATCGTATCCCCCGCGATTAAATAATCCTCCGTGTAAAAACATAAACTTCCAGGCGTATGGCCCGGCGTATGAAACACCTTCAGTTCAACCTTTCCAAAGGATAATGCCTCGCCCCCCTTAAGGAGGATGTCGGGTTTAAGCGGAAGTTGTGTCGCATCTTCTGGATGAGCGGCAACAGGAATCGCCAGCTCTGCCTTTACGGCCTTGAGGGCCCCTGTATGATCGAAATGGTTATGGGTGATCAACAGATATCGGGGGTTTGTTTCTTTCAATCGCTCCTGGATAACAGAGGCCTCCGCCGGTGCGTCTACTACTACACTATCCCCGGTCCTGGCACAAATCAGGATATAACTGTTCGTGCCGTACGGTCCCAGACTGAGGTTTTCAATCTGAATATCCTCATCTTTAGCTACAAGTCCCATTTTCTTTCCTCCACTCCATATTATCTAATCCTTTGGCCTCCAGATACAGTCTTCTCCGTCAAGCACCTCGTCTAATTCTTCCCCTAATGCCTCGGCCGTCGTGAAAAGGATTCCGTAGAGGCCCATTTCACGGGCCGCCTTCACGTTTTCATAGGTATCATCAATAAATACCGCTTCCTCAGGTTCCACTACCAGTTTTTTAAGCGTCAACTCGAATGCGGCGGAATCAGGCTTAGCCACGCGTTCATCCCCGGAGCAAAAAACCACATCGAAAAAATCGAGGATCTCCCATTCGGAAAGCCATTCCGCCAGTCCCGGTGGGGAATTGGAGAGCACGGCAAGTTTGAATCGGGCGTGTAACCTCTGAATCAATGCCAGAACGCCTTCGTTAATCGCCTCATCGGCATTATAGCGATGGCGAAATGAATCGATTTCCCTTTTTGTCTTCAGGCCGAGCTCAGGGCCTATCGCTTCCCAATAGGTGTCGAGTGTTTTACTACCCACCAAGGCATCCATCCAGGCCTGACTATCGAACATCAGTTTGTTAATCGTGCCGGCTGGTATTCCCAAATCCTTTTCATAGGTTCTAAATAGGGTGGCTGGTTTCTGAGCGGATATCACCCTCCCGAAATCAAATATTACCGCTCTTATCATGAATCGAGGTATACCCTCCCCCAAATCCCTCATTGATTCAGCTGCCATTTCGGACCATCTGGTGTATCCTCAACAATAACCCCCGCCTTTCCCAGGTCCTCGCGTATTTTATCCACAAATTCCCATTGTTTAGGCATTCGGAGTGATTCCCGGACCTCCATTATGGATTCCACTTTTAGAAACCGGGGTTCTCCCATATAACAAAACCGGGTATCATGGGTTCCGCCCCGTTCGCTTTCTCTTTTTCCCATTTCCTTTTCTGCAGTTTTCGTAATACTTGCGATTTTTTTATCTAAGACGAACTGCAAACACCTGGGAACATGGTGACCGAAGTGTCTGTAAACTCTTATGCAATTATAACAATCGCCGTGCAATTCGCATCTAATGTTTGGGCATAAACATTTAGCGCATTCATCTGTTTTTAACACTTCACGTATCTCTTTAATTACCCCTACGAATTCTTCTTTAGACAGTGCCATTTAATTCCCTCGTATTTTTTATATATTTAACGTTTAAGCTCAGCCGTCGCTGTTAAGCGATCGGTCTGAAGCGCCAAGTTAGGCTTGACTCGATAACAGAGTCTTGAGCTTGGCGAGCACCTGGGTTCCAGGATCTCCTCTCGTTTATCTGTCCAGCTTGAAGATTCTTATGGCGTTGCCTTCGGCGAATGCGGCCGCGGTTTGCGGCGTGAGCTGAGCAAGGAGCTCGCGGAAGCGTTTAGCGCGCCGGCCATAGTTCTTGGGGTTCATGCCGGGTGCGTGGGCCACGTCCATACCGATCATGAAGCGGTCCGGAAAGGCCTCGTATACCTCGCGCATCTCCGGGAACAGCACGCCGTTCTTCTCTATCAGCGCGTTGTACTCCTCCATCCGCGGCCAGCCAATCCCGTAACCGCGCTTTCCCACGTTGGTCATGCAAGCAAGGTCACAATAGAGGTTCGGGTGATTCTCCAGCATGGCTCGGATGACGGGTGCCTTGCTGCGGCCGCAGTTGTGGGCCCAGACGTAGCGGGCCCGGGAGTTTTCTCGAAGGAGAC
>JBDRPB010000058.1:0-3551 GCA_043809485.1 Pseudomonadota bacterium
AGCCTTTCCATGTGTCAAACATGTGATAAATAGGTTTATCAATGGGGTCCTTTGGATCCACTGCGGCCAATCCCCCCTGGGCTGTAGTGGTATGGGACTTTTGAACATGTCCGACTTTAGTTACAGCCACAACCTTTGTTCCGGGTTTTTTTTGCAAAATCTCCACTGCACACCGCAGACCGGCCCCACCCCCTCCGATGATTAAGACATCACACTGCTCAGTTGAATTAATTCGAAATTTTTTCCCCATAAAAAAGTCCCTTATTGTCAAATGGAAATGGTCAGCCTGATGCCGGCCCAGGCTACGATTACCATGACTAATATGACCAGGACAGCCAATCCCATTCGGAAGACCCGAAAAGAAATATAGTCTCTTGTCACAGATATTAATCCATAACCGGCATGGTAAATCACCATAACAATCAGACTTAGATCAACAAACTTGATGAACCAGTTTTGCATCCTCATAATTACTATATTCGCTTCTTTACCAACCGAGGGATTAAGATGCATGAACAGGAGATGGGCCGGCACCATGACCAGCAGAAAGACACCGGTGATTCTTTGAAGTTTCCACAGCAACGAATGTTGCGTTTTCCAGAACTTCGATGCAACCCCATACGTAACGGTTAGGGCGGCAATAAGCATTGTCAGCCAGTAAAAAACCGGGGATACGCTCTCGGTGCCCATCATCATCAAAACGCCTAAAAGCGCTACGTATACAACGGAAAGCCCCAACAGATAACGGATCATGGTTCCATCGTTTCTCATTTCAAAGCCTTCGTAGAGGATCAACCTGCCCCCGTTCAGGGCGTGAAAGATGACCGGTATCGCTAATGCCCACTCTAAAAGCGTAAAGAGGAAAGAGCCATAAACCTTCATTGTGGCATCGTACAGAGGAGGAGAAGAAAGGGACAAAAGGGTATAGGTATGAAACCACATGTAGGCAACTAAAATGAATCCGGCAATTCGATGGCACCATGCGATGACATAAGGCCATCCCCTGGTTTTGGCATAAAATGAAACGACGGGTATGCGATCCAAGACACCTAAAATCGAACTCTCTAAGTTTTTTGTTATATGCAACTTAAAACTCCTTATTCAAGTTGCTCCATGGCGGCCAAAAAAGGCCCGAGGGCTACCTCAATATGCTGACGAACTACCTTTTCTATCTCTTCCGGAGAGACCTTTTTCTCTTTAAATAGATCTATAATCTTACGATGAATCATTAAAGAATTTCTAAAATCCTTTTTATAATATTGATATGTATAACGATGCCACAATGTATGCATACGCAGATTGCGGAGGTGGGTGATCAAGGTTTCATTTTTCGAGGCATTGATAAAGATTTCATGGAATGCAACATGATACATTGAGTAGCCTCTGAAATCCTCTTTTTTTACCGCCTCTTTCATATACTCAAAGGTTTCTTCCATTTCCTCGATATCTTGTTTAGCGAGATTTGGATAAGCCAAACGGGCTGCAAGTCCCTCTAAGATGGCCCGGACGGGAAAGTTCGCTTCAATGTCCTGCCTGCTAATTTTTTTTACAAATGCGCCTTTACGGGGCAGGATCTCAATAAGACCTTCCTTTTCCAGGACCCTGAATGCCTCCCTTAATGGAGTACGGCTAACACCAAACTCATTTTTCAATCTATCTTCAAGGAGCTGGTCGCCACCTCTAAGTTTCCCGGTCAATATATCATCTTTCAGTGCCCTGGCGATCTGATCAACCAGTGTAACGGACCTAAAAGCACTTTGGCCTCCTGTTTGACCTGCACGGGAAAAAATGGCCGGGTTTATTTTTTGATTTGGTGTTGTTCTCATTGGCATCCAAAAAAATTATAAAACTTAACCCTGAAATATTTCGGTTACATCATCTACTTCTTCAAGGGCTAAGACTAAATCTATAATTTTATTTATTTCGTCTTTTGTTATTATATTTTCGCAGAGCTTGTTGAACTTATCGATCAGTTCCTTTTCGGAAAAGGGATTCTCCGGGTCCCCCTTTGGGTATTCGCAATATCCTTTATATCTTTTTCCATTTGCCAATTCTATCTCCACCTGGGAAGGCCATTTCCGGGGGTATAGATGGGTCAGTTCCTGATTTACTTTAAGGGAAATTATGCCCATAAGACGGAGTATTTCAGGGTTATAGAGCCTTTCATCTGTAAAATCATCTAAGTCAACGTGTCCATAATTGAGCGCCGTGGCAACACAAAAAGGTATATTGAACTTGGCAAGGTAAGGGGTACCGGCCTCTACGGCCTCCAGTAGATCAAGGGCCTCCTGATATATATGAATGGTTACAGATTGTATATCTTTCACATCCGCGTGTTTATCGCTCCAGGCCTTCAGGGCCGCCTCGATAGCAGAATGGGTATGCCCGCAAGACGCATAATATTTTATAGAATTTTTTGCCGTATGATAGGTCTCCCCTAATCCGTCAGTCAGGATATCCAAATCGTAGTCATCGGATGTAGCCTTAAGGAATCCTTTTTCCCCTTCAAAGATACGACTGGAACCGGTGAAACCCTTTTGCGCCAATAAAACGGATAAGAGCCCGTTCATGGATGATTTGCCAGGGTGAAGCTGTTTGCTCATGGCGCCTTCAGTCAAAAATTCCCACAGACCTGAACTCTGGGTCCCGGCGGAACCAAGTGCCCACACAAAAGGACCTGTATCTAAACCCAGGACCTTTGCAGCCCCTGCTGCCGCGCCAAATGTGCCGCAGGTTGCCGTCGTATGCCAGTATTCATAATGACTCTTACCCGCAGCTAAGGCGGTCCGTATCCCGGTTTCATATCCCGCGAGAATACCAAGGATAAGATCACGACCGGATACATGTGCTTTTTCCGCCGCCGCAAAGACAGCCGGTAATATGGCCGCCGCCGGGTGAAAGATGGACTGACGGTGCAGATCATCCATTTCCCTCACATGAGAGGACGCCCCATTTACCAGCGCGGCTATCAGGGATAAGTGCTTCGTATTAGCTGGAATGATAGTCGCCTCCTGTGATCCTTCCATATCCTTTGCAAGGGAAAGCATACTCTGGGTAGGGGGTTGGGAAACACCGGCAAAGGCCGAGGCCAGCCAGTCTAAAAAAAACGTTTTTAACCGGTAGACCAGGTCATCCGGCAGGTCCTCGTACCTGAGGGCGCAGAAAAATTGAGCCAGTCTTTGGGATATTGTTGGTGATGTTAGCATAAATAAACCTATTCCTCGTACAATTTTTGAATGGTGATTGCATCCACCTCACAACCTTGAAGACAGAGGTCGCAAAGGGTACACTCATCCTCGTTTGCTTCTACGGCCTTCGGATAATCACCGTTCGATGAGAAAATATTGACAGGGCAGACCCTGATACACTCCCCACATTTTTCAATACCAGAGCACCTGTCAAGATCTATGCCGAGTTTTATAAATTCACTCATAAGAATCTCCGTAATAACGCAATCACTTTTTCCTGCCGATTGCGGCGGCTAATGCCAAAATGTCTTTAGATCTTTTTGCTACAGGGTAATCAATAAATTTTCCTTCTAACTGGATCGC
>JBDRPB010000059.1:0-4113 GCA_043809485.1 Pseudomonadota bacterium
CATCATTTTTGCTTCTATACCTACTGCTAAAACCTTCTTGGCTCCCACTCCATCCTTCCTAACAGCCACCACGGATGGCTCGTTCAAGACAATCCCTATACCTTTTACATACACGAGGGTATTTGCTGTACCGAGATCAATGGCCAAATCCTTGGAGAATCGACCAAGTATGGGGTCAAGAAGCATTTCTCTGTGAAAAACCGTTTTTAGGTCGGATGTAGTCTGTGCCTTTTCATTAGAAACTATTTGGATAAGGAAAACATAAGGAGATAACAAAAAGTGGCATGATGAGTAGGAAACAGGAAGTTAGAGTCAGAAATCGGCTCCCTAAAAGACACATTGTCCGCTCTTGGCGAAAACAGCCATTTCGAATGGTCTGTTTAGAATAGTGGAAATAAATGCTATTTTGAGGTCAGAATCTCCCTTATTTTTTCTAATAGATCGCTCATATTGAATGGTTTCTGGATAAAACCATCACAGCCACGTTCCATTATGTCTCTGCCCTGGTAATCTATGTCATATCCGCTTGCCAGCAGGACCTTTATCCCTGGGTTGATTTCTTTTAACCTGTCATAAGTATCCCCACCACCCATGTCAGGCAAGATCATATCCAGGATTACCATATCAATTCTGCCGTGGCTTTCTCTAAAGACTTCTATGCCCTCTTTTCCAGTCTTAGCACTGACGACATCGTAACCGGAATTCTTGAGTAACCGTTCACCCACATCGACAACCATTTCGTCGTCATCTATAAGAAGCACAGTCTCTTTGCCATTTCGTAACTCTGTGGTTAGATCGCTCATTATTTATCCCCCATCAATAGGCCTTTCCAAAATCGCCGATCACATCATAAAGTGGCAGCAGGATAGAAAGAGGAACGCAGGATCAGGCGTTATTGAAAAAGGGGGCTCCTTCAAATCATAGAAATCAAGGTATACTCGATTTTCCCACGCTCCGAAGGGATGGACGCCTGGATGCCCCACAGCAATATTTTCGCTATTGTTCTCTTTCATAATTGTGCAAGAAGAGGAACCAAAGATATTAGGCTTGTCTTCCAGTGAAACCATATGTCTTCAATAACTACGATTAAATCAATATCTTGCTGAAATTCCGTTTATTTGCCATTTCCAAAGATAATTTCGCCTATCTTGTTCAAATCATCTGTCCCCCGAACCTCGTGGGGAAACAAGGGCACTCTTGTAATGGTATGGGAGGGAAACCTCGAATGAATCTTTTTGACATATCCCTGCTGTTCCACCCTCTTGGAGGAGCAAAAATCACAACCTGTATGCGGAACGACCATGTTGATTATGATGTGGTCACAGGTGATCCTGGTATTCTCCAAACCGCTCATGAGTCGACCCAGTTCAAGAATACTCATGGCCTCGGGGATAGTGACCGCCACAAAGGCCGCTCTCTTAGGGTCCGCCAGGGACTCTTGAGCCCTTCTGACATTCCTGGAAAGGGCCAATGCCTTTTCAGCCGCCCCGGTCAGACTGACCATGCCCCTATATTTCAACAACAACCTGAAAAATGCCTTCAGCCATTGCCTGGCCATTTCAGGAAGCTCTAAGAAACGAAGAAGGTGCCCAGTGGGTGAGGTATCCAGGACAAAGATATCAAATTTTCCTTCCTCCCTCAGATCCATGATTTTATCCAGGGCCATGATCTCGTCGAGACCCGGGGGCGCAAGGGTGAGGAGTTCGGTCATGACCTCACGGTCGAATTTTATGTCAACACCGCCACCCAGAAATTTGTCGAACACTTCTTCTATGTCTTTCTTGAACCCCTCTTTGAAAGCTTCGAGCAACCTGTCCGCATCAATCTCCAGGGCGAAAAGGTTTGTGTTGTCAAGTCCAAGGTCGGAAGTTCTTGCATTTTCCCTTTCTGACTTTGGGCCTTGGACTTCGGGCTTCGGACTATAATATATGGGTGTAATCTCATCCCCTATTGAGAGCTTAAAGGAATCGGACAGGGAGTGGGCCGGATCCGTGGAGAATACAAGGACCTTCTTCTCCGGATTGCGCTGGGCCACATAGAGGGCGGCTGCAGCAGCAAGGGAAGTCTTGCCTACTCCGCCCTTGCCCCCAAAAAGAATGAATTCCAGATAGGGGTTGAGAGCTAAATGGGTCTGTGGTTCCTCATCCGTCTGCATTGCCCGTAGAGCTATAGCAGGCGTGGCCATACCCAAGAAATAACCTTCCAGCAGTGTCAGGGCCTCGATACTTCGGATTTCATTGGGAAACACCGGGACTTTGATCAAATCGTATTTTGAAAAAGCCTCCTCGATTTCGATTAAGGGCTGTTTCTGGCCTTCTCTTCTGGATCTGCAAAAGACACAGTCATCACTATCTTCCACCCGGTTGACAATAATCTCCTTCACTGGTATGTGGCTTCTTTCCAGAGAGCTGATCAATCTTTTTGTTTCATAAATGCTCATCGCTTCAGGAATCATCACCGGGACGAATCGAGTTGTCTCCCCGTTCGAGAGCAGCCTCTTGACCCTGTCAATGTCCGCTGAAAGGTTATCGAGGAAATGGTCACACTCATCTTTCACGTACTTCTTTCCGGTAAAATGGCGGAACATGTAGCGGTGCTTGTGCTGCATTAAGTCCATGAACTCAATCCATTTTTGCATCTGATCAGGCAAAGAAAACATCCGGACAGTGTGACCTGTGGGAGCGGTATCCAGTATCAAGACATCATAGTCTCCCTGTCTCAATAGGTTGGCGATCTCAATGACGGCCATAACCTCATCCATACCCGGAAGCGAAAGGTCGAAAAACTCGCCAATGTCCTGTTGATCAAAAAAGGTCCCCCTCTCCGCCAATTTCTTGATGACGGTCTCATTCTTCTCTTTGAATTCCTCTAACAACTGCACCGCATTTAGCTCGAGGGCGTAGAGGTTGCCCCGGTTTTCGGAATGCGGCCCGCCCTGGCCTCCGGCTCGTAGCCTACGGCTCGGAGAGCGCGACGTGCCTGCCTTGGTGCGATCCAATCTGTGGTCAGGGCCAGGAATCGGAATAGTCTGTTGCGCCTGTAGGCCAGGTCTGGGCCAGGGATTGCGGAATGCGGAATTTTCACCCTCACCACCAACCGCTGACCCCATGGGAATGGGTGTGACTTTGTTCCCTATATGGATCCCAAAGCTATCGCCCAAAGAATGGGCCGGGTCGGTGGATATCACCAGCACTCTCTTGTCGTTTTGATAGGACCTGGCGAGATGAATAGCAGCGGCAGCAGCCATGGTGGTCTTACCCACCCCCCCCTTTCCACCGAAGAGAATCAGGCGCAGGTCTTTGTTTTGAAAAAATCCAGGGGCTTGATGGGAAATCATTACATTAGATGCGGTGGTTAGTGGTTATCGGCGAGCAGTCACCCACGCTGTTAATTGGACTTTTGTCATAGGACATCATTGGACTTGAAACCTTATGCCTTGAAATCTTGTTCAGCTTGATCTCCAATAGATTGTTCCTAATGTGAATATCGTAGTCTTCCGGGTTCACCTCATGAGGCAGATCCAGTTTCTCCCTCAGGGATGCCCCTATCTTATGGCACCTTACTGTCACCCGGTCTTTGTTAAAATCGAGCTTTAGATCACCTGTTTCAACCCCCCTTACCTCCATAATGACCCTTATTTGAGTTCCCTCATCAAAGATGTCTACTAATCGCTCTTCGTTGGGTACGAGTCTCTCCTTTTTACCGATAAGCCACCAGCTGAATGTTACTGTTTCTCCTGTCTCCTCATCGACCCTTTTCCTTTCAAAGGAGAGGATCGGACAGCCGAGCAGCTTTTCAGCAATCGGATTGATGGTTTCTTTGATGACAAGCAGGACGTGCATATGATTCCGAGCAGCTATTACGTCTGCCAACCGGTCGATCCTTGCGTGATTATTCTCCCACAGGTACCACACGATTTCCCTGCCGTCATCGTCTAATTGGCCTGCTATCTTTTGAATGGTTTCAAGATCTATCTTCAGGAAACAAAGTTGCTGGAGCTTCTTTTTCCACAGCAGGATCTTGTTTGTGATAAGTAGAACTTTCCCACTCCTTGACCCGTTTGCCCTCGCATAGGTGATACGCAGGGCATCCCTTGTTTTCATGGCATAGTAG
>JBDRPB010000060.1:0-5941 GCA_043809485.1 Pseudomonadota bacterium
ATTGAGATGTTACCCACGTTAGGGTTAACGGAGGATTAATGGGCAAATTAAAAGCCAATATGGATCCCTTGTTCAATCCGAGATCCGTTGCTGTGATAGGGGCCTCGGATAATTCCGGTAAATTGGGCTTTCATGTAATGAAGAGCCTGATTAGAGGAGGGTTTGCCGGCAAAATTATTCCGGTAAATCCAGGGACGGCTGAAATCATGGGCATAAAAGTGTCCACGTCTATTTCCGATTATGATGGTCAGGTCGATCTGGCTATTGTGGTGCTACCTGCCAAACTAATTCCAGGGGTATTTCGGGAATGTGCGGACAAGGGCGTAAAAGGCATAGTGCTGATTACGGCAGGCTTTAGGGAGATTGATGATCCGGCTGGTTCCGATCTTCATGAGGAGATAGCTCGAATTGTGAATGAAGCAGGCATACCGGTCATTGGCCCCAACACCTTTGGTATGATAAATTTCCATGCAGATCTCAACGCCTCTTTTACCCCGGAGTTCTCTCGATTAAAAAAGGGTGCAATTACCCTGGTTAGCCAGAGTGGGGGAATATCCCACCTGCTCGGTTTTATGGCCATGAGGACGGATGTAGGTTTCAGCAAGATAGTGGGATTGGGCAATCGGTTGAATGTGGATTTCGCACAGATGGTAGATTATCTGATGGGTGATCCCGATACAACAGTGATTATGCTTTACATGGAAGGTATAGATGATCCCAGGCAACTGATAGAAGTAGTCAAAGAACACAATGGCAAGAAGCCGATTGTTGTTTACAAAACCGGGAGTTCAGTTAAAGGGGACCAGGCATCCCGATCACATACTGGATCCATGGCCGGAAGGCATGAAATTTACCTGGGGTCCTTCAGCCAGGCAGGGGTGCTGACTGTTGATAACGCAGAAACCCTTTTGGATACGGCCAAGGCCCTTGTGGCCTGCCCCCTCCCTGATGGCCCGGGAGTTGCTGTACTATCCGGCCAGGCAGGACCGGGCATGGCGGCCTGCGATGTTTGTGAGGACAATGGCCTCAGGACTGTCGATTTTGAAGAGCAGACCCAGCAAAGGATCAATGAGTGTCTACCACCTCTTGCTCTAAGGACTAATCCAGTGGACATGGGGCCTGCCTGGTATGATTCATCTGCGACAAAGGGCATAATCCGGGCGGTAATGGATGATAAAAACGTGAACGGGATTCTCCTTCTCATAATGTTCGCCTCTGCCAACATAGATGTGTTAAAGGGGATTAGTAATTTCATAATGGATTGGAGACAAAAAAAGCCGTTTATAACTTGTATATCTGCTCCCCCAGGCATTTGGGATGATGAGATACGTCGTCTTGAGGAGTCAGGTGCCATGGTCAATTATCCAACGCCCGAGAGGGCCGCAAGGGCCATGGTGAATCTGTGGAAATATAGAAAACTACAAACCCGGTAAAAGGATATTTTATGAAGCACTTTATGGAACCTCAAGGCGTGGCCATTATCGGGATCAGCCGCAGGAGCGGGCCCGGTTCATATAATCTGATGGAGAACATGATCAACTATGGCTTTCAGGGTAAGATATTTCCCATTAATCCGCATGCTGAGGAAATCCTGGGGATAAAGGCCTACACCAATGTCAAAGAAGTGGATCAAAAAATAGATCTGGCTATCATCAGCCTGCCTCGAGAATTGGTGGTAAAGACTGTTACAGAATGCGTAGAAGCCGGTGTCAAGGCTATTATCGTTGTTACTCAGGGGTTTGCAGATGCAGATGAACAGGGCAAGGCGTTTCAACGCGAGATAGTGGCTCTGGCCAGGGATAATGGCGCGAGGATATTAGGTCCCAACACTCTTGGCGTGGTGAATAATTTCAATAGCTTCACCACCTCCTTTATGCCCCTGATGCGGGATAAGGCACCGGCCGGCCTGATCTGCCAGTCTGGTATCTTCTTTGTGGGTTCCACAATTTTCAGTGGTCCGATAGGCAAGGGCATAGATATTGGTAATGCCTGTGATATCGGGTTTTATGAAGCACTCGAATACTTAGGAGATGACCCGGATATTAAGATCATTGCCATACATATGGAGGGACTGGAACAGGCAAGAGAGTTTCTTTCATTAGCTGCCCGTCTTGGAAAGGAAAAACCGATAATCGTCTTTAAGACGGGGCAGAGTGAAGCCGGGGCAAAGGCCGCAGCTTCGCACAGCGGGGCAATGGCAGGCCACTATCGGATTTATAAGGCCAGCCTGAAACAGGCCGGAATCCATTTTCTTGATGAGGATGGTCAGATGAATGATGCAGTCAAGACACTGCTGCACCAGCCACCCATGAAGGGAAACAGGATAGCTGTCATCACGGTCACCGGAGCGGGGGGAATTATTGCAAGTGATGCGTTTGATAAATATGGCCTCAAAATGGCTTCCCTTTCTGAAAAGACTACCAGTACCATTGGGGAGCTTTCTCCGGAATGGATGCCCCTTGGTAACCCATTGGACATCTGGCCTGCGGTCATGAGACACGGGCTGAAGAGTGTTTATGCGACAGCACTGAAGGCGGTTCTGGATGATGACAATGTTGATGGAGTCCTGTGTATCAGCATTGCTCCCGGTCTTCCCGCTTTTGATTTCCTTGATGTCTCAGAGAGCGTGAACAAAGTAGTCTTGAGAGAAAATCAAAAGCCGGTAGTTGCCTGGCTTTACGGCCCTAACGTTAAAGAGATCGGCAAAAGGTTTGAGAAAAAAAATAAGATCATGGTTTATCAAACAATCGAAAAAGCAGCCTGGTCTTTAGCTCTCTTGCAAGAGCGCCAGAAATTTCTTGAAAGGGCAAATGGACAGAATGGATAAAACCGAACAACTATGGAGGTACGAATGAAACTAATAGAAAAGGCATTAGGAGAGGGGCGAAAAACACTTTCTGAGTATGAGTCCAAACAGGTCTTGACTGCTTATCAAATCCCGGTCACCAGAGAAATATTGGTTGATGATGTAAAGGACATCACCAAGGCCACACAAGAAATTGGTTACCCGTTGGTCTTAAAAGGGTGTTCCTTTGAGATCTCCCATAAGACAGAAAAGGGCCTGATCAGGGTGGACATAAGAAGTGATAAAGAGGCCAGGGCAGCCTTCGAGGAAATCATGACCAATATGGATGGGAGTGAGAAGGCAGTTTTGGTCCAGGAGATGGTAAAAGGAAAACGGGAGTTAGTCATAGGCTTAACCCGTGATGCCCAGTTCGGTCCATGCGTCATGTTTGGCCTTGGAGGAATATTTACCGAGATATTGAAGGACATCTGTTTTCGCGTAGCCCCTCTTGAAAAAAGAGATGCCTTGGAAATGATGCAGGACATTAAAGGGCACAAGATTCTGGAGGCTGTCCGCGGTATGGAGGCGGCGGATCTGGATGCGCTTTCCGAAATTCTGATCACCGTGGGCCGCATAGGTTTAGAGAATGAGAGAATCAAAGAGATTGACATTAACCCTGTGATTATTTCCGGGAGCAAACCCGTGGCTGTGGATGCTTTAGTGGTACTCAGTTAGACCTCAATTGAGGTGGTACTCTTTTCTAAGGAGAACACCATTATGGACTTTATCCGAAAGACTATAGGACAAGCTATAAACACGATTGCACAGGAACACCCCGATAATGATGCAATTATTCACACGGAAATGGGTGTTCGACACGACTATGGTTCTTTGTTAAGGGAAGTCGATCAGGCTGCCATGGGGCTTATAAAGGCAGGCATACACAGGGGCGACAAGGTGGCCCTTTGGGGGCCGAACATTCCGGAGTGGATCATATCCATGCTGGCACTTGCAAAGATGGGAGCGATCACTGTGCCGATTGACCCGGGTGCAGGAAGAGATGACCTTCACTTTATACTTGAGCAGTCAGAATGCCGTGGCATTATCATGTCGAAAGGCCTGGAAGATGAAGAATACGTAAAAATGGTCTTAGATTTAAAAGATGAAATCCCAAACGTGGAACACGTGTTTGTGATTGCTGATAAATCCTACCCTGAAATGACACCCTGGAGTGAATTAAGGGCCATTGGGGAAGCAGTTGATCCAGGGGTGCTCAACCAGATGGAAGATGCAGTCAATCCGGAAGATCCTGTGGCCATCATGTATACGTCAGGCACTACTGGCAAGCCAAAAGGGGTAGTGGTGGATCATTTGGGCCTTATCAACAAGTCAATGTTTTCTACAGAGCGTCAGGGAGTTAATCACACGGATCGTCTCTGTCTCTTCTTTCCTCTTTTTCATATGTTCGGAAATACGTGCATCGCACTGGCAGGGCTTCTAAGGGGAGCTGCCCTTATAATACCTTGTCAGACTTTTGATCCTTCCAGGATACTCGGAGCCATTTATAAAGAAAGTTGTACGGCTATTTATGCATCTCCCAGTATGATCATTTCCCTCTTAGAACATCCTGAATTCCAGAAAAGGGAATGGAGAACGGTTCAGAAAGGAATAATCGGCGGTGCCCCCTGTCCGATGGAATTAATGAGAAGCCTTGTAGAGGATATTGGCGTATCCAATATTACTGTGGCCTACGGCATTACAGAGACTTCTTCCTGGATTACCATGACAAATCCGAATGATCCGATCGAATTAAGGGTTTCAACGATCGGGATGCCACTGACCTGCAATGAAGTTAAAATTGTGGACCCTGCCACCGGTGAAGACCTTCCGCCTGAAACCCAGGGTGAACTCTGTACAAAAGGGTTTTTGATGAAGGAGTACTACAAGATGCCCGGGGCTACAGTTGCTGCCATTGACCGGAACGGCTGGTTCCACACAGGGGACCTTGGGAAAATGGACGAAAAAGGCTACGTAAAGATCACGGGTCGGCTAAAGGATGTCATTATCAGAGATGGTGTTGAGATCTATCCGGTTGAAGTGGAGGAAATTATATACAGACTGTCGGAGGTGTCAGAGGTCCAGGTTTTTGGGTTTCCTCACCCGGAAAAGGGTCAGGAAGTTGCAGCATGGGTCAGGGTAAGGGAAGGTTGTCAATTAGCCGTTGATGACCTTGCGGCACATGTTAAGAGAAATGTGGATGTTGGAGTAGCGCCTGATTATTTTAAAATCGTCTCAGATTTTCCCATGACAAGAAGCGGTAAGGTGCAAAAGTTCAAGCTGGCGGATGAGGCCCAAAAAGAGTACCTCGATAGGTAGGCCATGCGGGCCGGAGGTCGCAACCAACATATCTCACCTTATGCCCTGAGCCTTATGCCTTACGCCCTCTATTGTTCCACATATAAGGCAAAAGCTCAGGCCTCGAAGAAACATTTTTCATAAGTTGTACAGTTTCCGAGACATTATTTAATGAAAACCCACATTTCTCCTGCTATTATCATGCGAATCAAGGATTTTGGGGAATCCGATCTCCTGGTCACTTTTTTCACTTCTGACAGGGGGCGACTAAAAGGCGTAGCCAAAGGGGCGCGAAGAAGCAAGAGACGCTTTGCCAATTGCCTTGATCTGTTCTGTTTGACAAATTTGGAATATGAGCTGAAAAAGAAGGGAGACCTCCATTTCCTTCATTCGGGCAAACTGATTAATGGGTTTGCAGGTGTAAGACACGACTTTTCTTCCTTGTCCCTGGCGAGCTACATGGTTGAGCTAACGGAAATTCTTTTTCCCCTGGAGGTAGTTGACAACAGGATGTTTGAGTTGTTGAAGAACTCATTTCTTGCAATGGACAAGGGAAAGAGGAAAAATATCTTACGTGTCCATTTTGAAGGAAAAGCCATGACCTTTGGTGGATATGGGGTTGACCTTGATAAGTGCTTTAATTGCGGAAGAACATATACGGGTGAGGGCAGGGCGGTTTTTAAAAGAAGCAAAGGGGGTATTGCCTGTCTGAAATGTCAGCAGGAATCTAAGCTTTCCCCTGGGTTGGATCATGATACAGTAAGGGGATTAAAGACTATCCAGTCGGACCCGTGGAATGAA
>JBDRPB010000061.1:0-5490 GCA_043809485.1 Pseudomonadota bacterium
TACAATATTTTGTACTTGGATTTATTTAATAATTTAAAGTAGTTATTCAATATAGCGTCGATTTGGAGGTTTTTGGGTACAATATTCTGTACTTTACAGGGGAAGACAAAAGCTTGAAGTCTAAGATAATCTGTTCTAAAAACAGATAGTTATGCAATATAAAACAATAGGTGGTTTTTTGGCAAACAACTTGCAATAAAAATCGGGAAAGTAATTACTCTTTCCTCCTAAGAGCACCAGCCGCCTATTTGAGCGGCTGGTTTTTTTTGGCCCTAATAACCTAAGCGCTTAAGTGCCCGTGTATCCCTGGTCCAGTTCTTTTCCACTCTCACTATTAGATCCAAATATGTCCGCACTCCGAACATTTTCTCTAACTCCAGCCTCGCTGAGCGACCGATTGCCTTGATCATTCGCCCCCTTTTTCCAATGAGTACCGCCTTCTGGGATTCTCTTTCCACATGAATACGGGCCGCAATGGAAAGAAGATTTTTCGCGGGTATCTCTTCCATTTTGTCCACTGAGACCGCTGATGAATAGGGCAGCTCCTTACTTGTGTGATAATATATTTTTTCCCGAATGATTTCAGATACCAGGGCAACCTCTGACTGATCTGTTTTCATATCCAGGGGGAAAAACTGAGGGCCCGGCATTAACCTCTCTTTTAGCATGTCAAGAAGCCTGTCCAGGCCATCCCCCTTTATGGCAGAAACAGGAATAATGTCCTCAAAATCATATACTTGCCGGTAATGGTCCATAACTGGCAACAGGTGCTCTTTTGCCATCATATCGATTTTATTAATGACCAGGATACAAGGTTTTCTCATTTTTTTAAGGTTTTCCACGATGGATGAAATTCTGGGGTCATTGGGATGGCAGATTTCGATCATTAACAGTACCATGTCCACTTCACGACAGGCTGCACGCGCGGATGCCACCATGCTTTCGTGAAGGGCTGACCTGGTGTTGTGGATGCCCGGGGTATCCATGAATATAATTTGAAACCCCTCTCCGTGGTAAATGCCGAGGATGCGATTTCGTGTTGTTTGCGGCTTGGGGGACACGATGGCCAATTTCGTTCTTAGAATATGGTTTAACAGGGTGGACTTGCCCACGTTGGGCGGGCCTATGATACCTATGAAACCAGATAAAAAAGTCATATTTTTTCAATCCTTACCTGTCCGGGAAGAATCGAATCATCTGGCTCGACGCTGATGACTCCTGCACCCGTCTTTCTCTTTATCAATTGGAGACCCTGATTTTTGTACCCTCTGATTAGGGAAATCTCACTTTTGGGCGCGCTGATTTTGATCTGCGAAACCACGCCCCAACCGGGCAGGTCTTTCTGCATATTCTGGTGATGTATATGTGACCGTACAAGAAACCCGAAAGCAGTATGCCAGGGCCCGCTCACAATCTGTCCCTCTTCCAACAAGGTGGGAGAACTCATCAGCCCGATCCTGATGACAGGGATCCCCCGGTTTTCAAGTCGAACGCAGCCTTCCGCGCAAATTTCAACGGCCTCCTCAAGTCTCAAGGGTTCATATCTCCCCTTCTGGAACAAGTAAGCCATTTCTGTCCCACGGATAACGATTGCTGGATATAACCGGACCATATTCGGCCTCAATTTAATTACTTTTGTGATCGTTGATCTAAACCTTTCCTTGGAATCTCCAGGCAGGCCTGGCATAAGCTGGATCCCCACTCTAAACCCATACCGCTTCAGCACCTGAACCGCTTTAACTGTATCCTCAGCGGTGTGCCCCCGGTTTGAAAGCATCAATACATGCTCATCCATAGATTGTGCGCCCAACTCCACGGTTAAGACTCCATAGCCTTTCATTACCTCCAAACGGTTTTCATCAAGGGCGTCCGGCCGTGTAGAAATCCTGATAGACTGGAAAAAACCCTGTTTTACGTAATAGGCCGCTGCCTCAAGCAGTTCGTTCATTAGATCCAACGGAAGTCGGGTAAAAGTGCCTCCATAAAAGGCCACTTCCGGTTTTCTCCGCAGATCGAAGTCCTTTGAATGGATAGCCTGATCAAGAATCCTCTCCACATGAGTTCTATTGATCGCTTCGCCGGGTTGTGAGGTTATTTTCTCCTGCTCGCAAAAGATACACCGATGAGGGCATCCCTGGTTGGGGATAAATATAGGTACAATTAAAGGTTTTAACTTTCTTTCAGGCACAAAAAAGCCTCCCTGGCCACTTTTTGTTCGGCCTCTTTTTTGCTCTTTCCCTCTGCTTGTCCTAATATTTTTCCGTTGAGGGTCAATACTATGGTAAAGGTTTTGTCATGGGCCGGGCCACTTTCACTTACCAGGCGGTATTCAGGAAGTGTTTTACAATTTTCTTGCGTGTATTCCTGGAGCATGCTCTTGAAATCATGGACCATTTCCTGGGTCTCTACTCTGTCCAATAAAGGTGCAAACAATCTGGTAATGATCTCCATGGTCTTATTGAATCCTGCATCAAGATAAACGGCACCCAAAAGTGCTTCAACTGCATCTGCCAGTATAGAAGGTTTTTCCCTGCCACTGCTTTGTTCTTCACCTTTACCAAGGAGAAGATATTTCCCCAATTTCAACGTCAAAGCAACACGGTAAAGCCCTAACTCGTCAACCACGAGGGCCCTGTACTTTGACAGAGTCCCTTCTTCGGCATCTTGAAATCGCTCCATGAGCAAATGACTGATAGCCAGGTCCAGGACCGCATCTCCCAAGAACTCTAATCGCTCATTATCTTCCACATCTGCATCGTCCTGTTCATTTACATAGGAAGCATGACGAAGCGCTTGGAAGACCAATTCAGGCCTCTTGAAGGTGTACCCCACTCTTTTACTCAGCTCATCAAATACAAATTTTTCCGATGTAGTGCCCATTGTCCATCCACCCATTATCTTATACTATAAAAGTACCTATTCATTTTCAAGTTGAGAAGCAAGCATTATTCAATTCAATTTCATAATTTGTTTGACTTATTTTCAGTAGCTTATTAGAAATTTAAAATATAAGCGATTAAGAACCTGTTGCTATGAAAAAAAAGTTGTTTTAGAGGCGAGGGCTTTCACAATCATGTGGGTAATGAGGGAAAAAAGGCGGTCTGATCATGCAGCGCAATAAGAAGCCCAAGAAGAAGAAAACTGAACATCCATCCCTGCTGAAGTCAGAGGAAACCCTTGTCACTTCCCTCCTTGAAGATTTCAAAAACGCCGACCCCGCAGAGATTGTGGCCAGGATTCCCCACTCGCACCTTGCCGGAATCTTTTTAGAGCGTTTGCCCCTCGATAATGAGTTTCCTGTCCCGTTGCTGTTAGCGCTCGATGAGGCTTTCAAGGATAAAAAGGTCCATAAGCTGGCTAAACGAATCCTCTTCAGGCTCAAGCAAAAAGGGGTTCCCATTGATGAGAGTTTCCCCCAAAGTGCGAGCCATGATACGATCTTGACACGAACTCAAAAGGAGGAGACTGTTGCCTATATTGGACCTATTGCAGGCACAATTGGTTCCAGGGCAGTCCTTATCGTATTGCGAAGTGCTGTAAAGGGCTATCAAGCTGGAATAGGCCTTGTTTCGGAAACAGAGGGAATTCTTCAGTTTCTCTATGGTCCCTTCAGTAAAAAACGACTAAAGGAAATCAAAGGCTCCCTTTCACAAGAGGCCGGACCACTTGTGGAAACATCTTTGTCCCATGCTGCCACTATTCTCGAGATCGCATACCGGCGTCATATGGAACTGCATTCTGCTGCTCCCTCCCAATATCCTGAGCTTAGACCACGGTTATTGGAAAACGTTACCATACTCGATCTACCGATTATCTATGACTTTGTGTCGGAGATCCCTGGTGATGGCAAATTGACGGATAGTCAACTTGGGAAATTGTTCGCCCACAATTTAATGGAATCATGGCTTATTGACTTTGAAGACCTAAAGCCTTTTATGGAAGATATTCTAAAGGTGGAGGGCAGCCCAATCGTTCTTTCGGACGCACAAAAGGCCGATCAGGTCAGGCATATAAAAGAAAAAAGTATAGAGGCACTATTTACGGGACCCAGGAGAGCCCTACTGAAGCATAATTTAGAGGAAATGGCCTACTTTTTTTTCAAATTGGACCAGGATGAATATTCCAGGATGGCCCTGACTGCGGCCCGAAACCTGGACGAGGAAGACACCATCTTAAGGAAAAACATGGTAATTGAGTTTCTGCTGGAGCGAAGTATGCAGTATTACATGGACTTGGCGGGGGAAGAGGATGTGGAAGATGAGATCTTGGTACCTGATGATTCCCCCCGTATTATATTGCCCTAAATGAGGATTTTCGAAAGCTCTCCAGAGGAGTGAATTCCTTACTTTCAAATTCGATCTTTATATAGGAGGTTGCCATGCCCATTACTATTTCCGTGAAGACACATACAAGAATTGATATGGTAGATATTACCCCGTCGGTTCAGAACGAAATTTCAAAGGCAGGCGTAACAGATGGTATTTGTGTGGTCTATGTCCCCCATACTACGGCGGGTATGACAATCAACGAGGGTGCTGATCCTGCTGTCTGCCAGGATATCATGAAAAAGCTCACTGATCTGGTGCCCCCTAATGCCGGTTATCGACACATGGAAGGAAATTCCGACAGCCATATCAAGACATCAATGATTGGCAGCTCTGTCACCGTGATCGTTGAAGATGGTCGCCTGGTCCTTGGCACCTGGCAGAAGATCTTTTTCTGTGAGTTCGATGGCCCGAGATCGCGAAAGGTCTATGTCACTGTCTAACGGGTAAGGTAGAAGCACACCCAAATTTCTGCTGTAGATCCACCTTTTTGGGGTTTATCCACAAATTGACTATTTTCGATTGACGATTGACGATTAAAGGGAGTTTAGTTTTTTTGGCTCATGTTTTTCAATAGTCAATCGTCAATAGACAATCAAACAAGCCTAACAGACTTTGGGTCCAGGCCGGCCTCCACAAGCCAATCCTGAACTGCCTGATAGAGAAGCCTATAATAGTTTTCCGTGCCTCCCAATCCCCGCCTGCCGAAAAAGTAATTGATTTCAAGAATAAAGGGTTCAGGGTCTTTTAAAGAGAAGGGAAACACGAAATCAACGGCTGCCAGGTTGATCCCGGTTTTTTCGGTCAAGGCGTGGGCCTGCTCCTTTCCTTTTTTCTGAAGATCCGGCCTCCATTCACTGTCAATAATTGCATCCCGGCTTATGGTGGTGATGACTTGTCCCGGTTTATTGGGGCGCTTCCAGTAAGTAATAATCTGCCTTACAATAATCACCGCCCTGAGAACATTCCCGCCCGAAGGCACTAATTCCTGGGTAACAAACCCTGGCATCCCGGACCTTTCCCGGAGGATCAGATAATCCAACGCCTCTGACAGGGAGGACCTGTCTTCTACAAAGTATACACCATCTGCCTCATGGCTTTTGTCGTCTTTGATTAAAAAGGGCAGGTTATGGGGGAAAAGCTCAGGGTCTGGATAGGTTTTCTT
>JBDRPB010000062.1:0-9514 GCA_043809485.1 Pseudomonadota bacterium
CCGGTATAGTCACTCCCCCTGGCTGGAATTTTGAAAGATTTGAATCCTGCACATCCAACCTTTTTCGGTGGCTCAAGTCTATAAGAAAAGGCCCTGTCGCTTCATCCTTGTATTTGAGGACCACCTTCCATCCATTACGCATTTCTGTTTGGTCTGGCTCACTCAAGAATGACACAGGGGAATATCTTTGATTGGTTTTCATCACTTCCTCACATCCGTAACCTTTTCCCTTCAGGGTCATAAAAAGGTGTTGGCACCACTGTCCCATACAGGCGCTTAATACCGGCACCGGCCTCAAAGATTTCTAAATGAGTTCCCTCTTTAGCGAGATGTGATTCCACTAAGGCCAACCCAATGGATTCTCCCAAAGTGAAACTGTGACGTGCCGTACAAACAAACCCCCGGATCTCAGAATCTACAATAATAGAACCATCCTCGGGGGTTCTGGAAGAATCATCCATCTTGAACCCTACAAGCTTTAAGCGTCCTTCCTGGTGTTCAGTATCCTTGAGGGCAAAAGAGCCCACTGTTTTTGCTTCAGGTTTTTTTCGACACCACAGGAATCCGAGTCCTACATCGTGTAAAGTCGTGCGCTGTTCAGATTCAGAGCCGATAATGATGTGCCCCTTTTCCATACGGAGAACGTTTTGGGCTTCCATGCCGAAGTTGCGGATACCCCATTCTTCACCGGATTTATTGAGCAAATCCCATAAAACCTGCATATATGATGAGGGGACATGCAATTCGTAGGATAGCTCACCCACAAATCCGAGCCTCATAGCGCGCACGGGAATGGTTTCACTTAAGGTAAATTCCCGATATCCCACAAATGGGAAGGCCTCATTGGAAAGATCCATGTCAGCGACTTTTTCAAGTACCTTCCGCGCATTTGGTCCAGCCAGGTTGATGACCCCGAAAGCATCGGTGAGGTTGACCATATGAAAGTCCCAACCGTCATACCGCGTGTGGTATCTGAACCACTCTACTGTATTACCGGCACGGGAAGTGGAAGTTGTAAAGTAATAGTCATCTTCGCCACGCTTAACCACTACGCCGTCATCCGCAATGCACCCATCATCATTGCACATGGCCGAATATTTCACCTTGCCTGGGGGGATACTGGACATGTCTCCGACGTAAACTCTCTGAAGGGCCTTTAATGCATCAGGACCCCATATACGGAATTTCCCCAGGGTAGAAGCATCAAACATACCAACATTTTTACGCACATTTAATATCTCATCCCGACAACTGAAATCCTCAGAAAAATAGCGTGCCCTCCTCCATACCCCGATGCGTCGCATGATACCACCGGCCTTTTTCTGAGAATCGTGCACCGGCGTGCGCTTGCACATGTCATGGTTGGCGCCCGCATATGTTGCCAGAAGAGTGGGGACCAGCGGTGGACGCAGCGTTGTAGGCTTAGGAGATACATCGACATCCCCATGGTATTGCGCAACGTAGAGTGGCAGATTGTGTCCTGGGATTCCCCACTGCCCGGGGCCAGTACCTGCCGCTGTGAAGCGCTTGATCAGCTCAGGCACATCGAAGCCCATCTGAAGCGCCTGATCAATATTTTTTATGGTTGTATCCTCATCAAAACAGATAAAACATTTTTGGCTTTTTACCGGGGGCATCACGAACCGGGTGCCCCTTTCCGGTCCAGGAAGTTGGTCGAGAATTTCACGAGCTTGCCTAAGTTCCCCTTCAACGTCAGCACCGCAATCAGCTGCGGCCAGGAAACCGGCATGTCGGCCGGATGCGTCAACAGTTAGGGGGTGGTTCAGTCCTAATAACCGTCCTGCCGGATGCATCTTGGCCGGCAATTTAGTGGGTAGAAAGAAACCTGTGTGGTTGTCATAGGCTAATTCCGCTTTGGCCATTGTTAAAGGACCGGTTACGGGTGTCATGCCCGCGGAGGCAACCAGAATATCACAATTATATTCCCGGTGATGGGTGCCTTGATTTGTGCACAAGGTTACCTTGTTTAGAATTTTTCTGCCGTGAGCTTTTATTGCTAACCATCCTCGTAAAAAAGGTATACTACGTTCCTTCAATGCGGCGACCAACTTGGGATCCTGGCCATCTTCTCTTATGTCGGCGACGCAGAGAATTTTCAGGCCCAAATCATGAAGGTCGATGGCAGTTTCAAGGCCCAAGTCATGGCCGATACTGAAAACTGCTTTTGTTCCTGGAAGCAGGCCATAGGTTCTCGCGAGACGATGGGCGCATCCAATTTGCATCACGCCCGGTCGTTCATTATTTTCAAAAAGTAACGGTCGCTCAATACATCCGGTGGCTACGACCACGCTTTCTGCACGCACTTCGATATATCTTTCATTATAATGATCGTTTTCACTTCCGACTTGAAAGGCGGTAATTAGGTTGTTGTTGTAGGCTCCGACCATGGCGGCAGAGGTAAAGACTCGAATATTGGGTGTCTCTTCAGTTTTTTTTGCAAGATCTCTTGCTCTTTGATGGAGTGGCATACCACTGCCGTATTCGGATGCACGATAATCATAGAACCCCCCTAACCATGGGCGCGCTTCAATCAGGATTACGCGCAGTTCATGCTTGGCCGCAGCAAGGGCCGCTGACATGCCTGCAGGGCCGCCCCCGATGATACATACATCCGTTTGTGGGTATATCTCATCGTACTTGCCATGCATGATAAAAGAAGGGGATATCTTCCCGAGCCCGGCCATTTTGCGAACCTGTTTCATGGCAAAAGGCCAGATTATGGCAGGTTTGTGCATGTTGCGGTAATAAAATCCGGCCGGCATAGCCCAGTGCAGCTTATCCATGAAACCCAAAAGATCATTTTCAGGTGAGCCTTTAATATTCTGAGCTTTAACGGCAAGGCCTTCCTTAAGGACTATTTTTTCGGCGCAAACATTGGGTATACCGTCGATGTGCATAAAGGTATTACTGCTTTCACCATCCAAGCTATAAAGCCCTCGAGGGCGATGATATTTCATACTCCTCGAAAATATTCGCACGCCGTTCGCATAAAGGGCTGTGGCAATTGTATCTCCACCTATACCCTGGTAGGTTTTGCCATTGTAACTAAAGGAGATTTTTTCCGCTGGGTTGATTCGTAAGGTCGGCAGTTGGCTTAGCCGGTTCATCGGTCTACCTCGGGTTTCTCAACTTCAAGGTTGGTTGTTGTGTCTCGGTAAGTTGTGAACCACACTCCACAGCCATCCCGGTGAAACCACCATTCCTGCTGGATACCAGCCACACATTCATTCATATGGACATAATCACACCAGCTTGTGTGGGTAAGTCCTTCTTCGTTGGGCCTTGGCCCTTTTTCTACTCCGCCATAACGGAATTCATAACCGTTTCTTTTGCCGCAAATGGGACAGGTAATGGTTAAGGCCATGAGAGTTTTCCCTTTGTAAAATAAAATGACGGAGCGAATCCCGCCAAGATAGGCGGGACGCAAATAGTCAATTGTCCAGCGAGGCTCTGCCTCAAACCGATGAGTTTGTGTGCATTTATCAAATATACTGCTTAAAGCATAGAGATGCTGGTCGAAGGTCCCGTCTTCAGCAGGGATAAAGAAAAAACATTCCTTATTCCATTCCCGCTAAAGACGGGATTTCCGCTTCGCTACATCAAGTATCCAGAGACCAGTATCCAGTATCACGGGTTAACTATCTGGAATTATGAATTTTCAGAAAACTTGACATAAATTTTAAGATCTTAGCATATAAAGACACCTAGTTGTCAGGACTGTAATCCATAAGAGCCGCAGTTTCACCCATCAACCGGTGCTGCTCAAAGCGGCGTAGGTTGAAGGGTTTCAACATGTCGGGACAGTTCCCGGTTGCTATGAACCGGGCCATATATTTCCCTGTCACCCCACAGGACTTGAACCCAAAATACCCCCACCCGCAGTCTATATAATACCCTTCAATGGGATCGTTACCATCCATGATCGGCGCCATATCCGGAGTCATATCGGCAAGACCGGCCCAGTGACGCATGAATTTAACCCCTTTTAAACATGGCAGTATCTCAGAAAGCGCTTCAGCCTGATGTTTGATGTAATACGCCGTGGTTTGTGTCGTGTAATTGGGCCAGGGATCCATGTGGGCTCCTGTAGCAATCTCACCTTTTAATGTTTGATTGCAATATACGTGATAGTCGCCGGAAGAAACCACATGGTTCAGGATGGGTTTTAACGGCTGCGTCACCATAGCTTGTATGGTGAGCACACTGATGGGAAGTTTAATGCCAAGCATCTGAAAGGATATAGCAGCTGAGTACCCGCCAGCAGTCAATAATACTCTTGGCGTTAGTATTTTTCCTTTATCCGTATCTACATAGGCAATTTTGCTGTTTTCTACGCCGATCCCAGTTACTTCGGTCTGCTGATGAATGTGCACTCCATATTTCGAAGCGCCCTTTGCCAGTCCCCAGACCACGGCATCATGCCGGACGATTCCACCCGGCGGGTGGTACATGGCGCCGAAGATAGGATATCGTGGTCGATCAGAAATATCCAGCGCTGGCACAAGGTCTTTACATTGTTTGGCATCGATGAGTTCACTATGAATCCCGTGAAATTGGGCAGAAGCTACGTTCATTCGGGCAGCTTTCATCGCTGCTTCACTGTGTGCAAGGTTTAAATTCCCGCAATTGTTAAACATAAGATTAAAATCGAGCTCTGCGGTCAGTTTTGGCCAGAGCTTTAGCCCTTCGTCATAGAGGGGAAGGTTCTCCTTGGTCCGTTGATTGGCGCGAACAATAGCGGTATTTCTTCCAGCCCCACCGAAACCAATGTGGCGCTTTTCAATTACAGCCACATTTTTCATCCCATGCTTTCGAGCCAGGTAGTAGGCAGTGGCCAGTCCATGCAGGCCGCCACCTATGATCACTGCGTCATAATTTGACTTAAGCGGGGCTTTCCCCCACAGGCGTTTGAATTTTCCGAACACAATCTTATCCTAATTTTGTTCCGATTTTGTTAAATAAAGCAAGACCCAAAGACCCTAAAACATGCAACATTCTATTACATATGAAACAAATTCTGTCAACAAAGATAACAGGCAGTGCTAATTTATACATTTGATTGATATTTTTAAAGAATGTTTTGAAAAGGTTGCCTTGCAGGCAAAGAAAAAATAAGGAGTAAACGATTTTTCTTGTGTTTTTCAGTGGTTTTTATTACTTTTTCTAAAGTGCCTAAATTTATTTGATTAGTTCTGTTTTATTTAAATTTCCGCATGTGAGAGGAAACGAATGGGAGAACAACAGGTCCACCTATTAATGAAAAAAATTTGTGAGCGTCGTACATCTCTTACCCCAAAAGGTCAGATTCTTGGTGATTACATTCTCAAAAACCCCAGAAAAGTGGTGTTCATGACAACAAGAGAGCTGGCGGCAGCATGCCAGGTAAGTGAAGCAACAGTGGTGCGTTTCGTAAGTCAACTGGGCTATGAAGGCTACGGTGAATTTCTTCAGGCCTTGAGAGACCTGGTGGATGCAGAATTAACGCTGCTGGATCGAGTTGATCTATCGGACATGAATGGACCCGGAGCAGAGCGTTTCCGCCGGGTGGTGTTTGAGGAAATTGACAACCTGAAAGAACTCTATGCAAAAATAGATATGGATGTCATTGATAAAGTAATGGATTACCTTCAGAAAATCTCAAATATATACGTCATCGGCTCCCGCATTTCCTATACTTTTGCCTACTACATGGGATGGTCATTGACAAAGGTTCGTCAGGGCATTCGTATTTTAAAGGGGAGCGATAGCACGACCATTGACTGGCTTACTATTGCCCCACCTGATAGTTTTGTTGTCATAATTGCCAACTCCCGGTATCCCAATGAGCTTATTAAGGTCGGGAAACTGGTTCGGCGCCTTGGTATGACCCTTCTCGTTATTGCTGACAGTTCTCTGTGCCCCTTGATTCAGTTCGCCCACATGACCCTTATTGCTCCTTCAAAACATTTCCCCCTTATCGGAAGCCCAACCCCTCTTTCCTGCCTGATTAATTATATTGTGATTGAATTGGCAAGCCGGGACGGCAAGGAACTAAAAGTGCATCAAGAAAAACTTGAGCAGTCTTACAGGGAAAATGATATCCTTTTTAATATAGACATACCGTCGAGGGGCTGAATTGCCATTAAAATCACATTTGGATTAAACTGAAATAAAAGATGGATATACTTTTTTTTCAGGAAAAGTAAATGGATTATTGCAATAAGAAGGTTTTTGTTTCATTGTTTTATTGACATCATCATTTTTGTTTATTATGTAGCCTATTATAGACTTTTAGGTCATTTTTCAAATTACATGTCTTAGTAATACTGTTTAATAATGTCCTTGCTTTTATCGGATAATTTTTTATAAAGTAAAATCTGCATTGATTTATGTAACCTGCGATTAAATGAGGTTTACGGGATGGAAATAGCCATATGCCCAAATTGTAAGAAGGAAATACTTGAAGACACAAAATTTTGCCCCCATTGTGAAAGCGCGGTTGTCTCAGTAGGCCATAAATCCATTTTTAGCTGGCAATGGACAGACAGGATTTTCCTTTTTGCTTTTATTCTTGTCTTTATTGGGTTTTTTCAGCCCTGGTTTCCTGGCAGCATACTTGATCAGGAAAATCCCATATCCGCCTACGAGATGTTACTCAATGTGAATAATCTGAATATCGAATTTCTGGAAAGTTATAATATCCTTCGGATGACGTTAATGGTGCCTATCTTTGCCATGTTAATTTATCTGCTGGCATATCTTCGAACGGGTATGCAGAAATCGGAATTCCTACCGATATTTCTGTTTATCATTACATGCATTTCCATCTTTCCTTTCCTTTTCAATTGGGCAGGGACCTTTTTCGGGATCATACTCATCTTGATCCTTCTCGCTGGAATCATTTTTTATTTTCGGAGTGCTTTTCGCAAAGGTCGTCTTGGTTATGCAAGTTATTTTTTGATTTTGTTTTTCATATGTCTTTCTGTCTTTATTTACCAACTTGATCTGGCCCAAACATTCTACTTTAAACTTGAAAGTCTTAAATTTAGTGAAACCTATGGCTTCTGGATAACGTGGTTCATTTTTGGAATGCTGATTTTAATCATTGTACTAAATTTCATGAAGACTATTGAAGATTTCTGGTTAATGCTGGGCGGTGTTATTCTTTCAATTATTGGTTATCAAACCTTTATCAATCCTTTATTCCTTTCAGGTCCATTTGCCTTTTTTGCAGATAATTTTAGAACAGTTGGTATTTATACAGTAACGCATGTCAAGATTGTTTCAATTGCATTGGTTATAGCTATATTTACGGGTGTACCGCTCGGTGTTTATATTACCCGTCATAAGACCGCAGCAGACATCGTGTTATATCTGGCAAGCATAATGATTACAATTCCAAGTATTGCCCTTTTCGGTTTTATGATGCCCATACTATCTTCAATTGATAGGACATTGGATGTAGTGAGTGGTATCGGGATCGGGGCAGTGCCTGCAGTGATAGCCCTGGCGCTTTATTCCCAGTTGCCTATCATTCGAAACACGTATATTGCTATTAGAAATGTTGATCCTGCCACCATTGAGGCAGGCCGCGGCATGGGTATGACAAATTTTCAACTACTCAAACAACTACAGCTTCCCCTTTCTGCACCGGTTATTATGGCCGGTGTCAGGACTGCGGTGGTCATGAGCATTGCAATTGCAGCCATTGCCGCCTACATCGGTGCCGGTGGGTTGGGTCTGTTCGTAAGCCAAGGACTACAAATGGCGACTAATGACTCTGTTATTGCAGGGGCTATCAGTATGGGTTTGCTGGCGATTTTAGCAGATATCTTTCTGGGTAGGGTTGAAGATTGGATCACCCCGACGGGCCTGAAGATTGAGAGGTAATCCATCGCCAACCATGAGGAGTGAATTATGGGTACTATGTTGAGTTTTCAAGAAGTAACCAAGATCTATCCCGGAGCTGAACACACCAAGGCAGTGGATAGCCTCTCATTCGATTTGGAAGAAGGAGAGATCTGCACGTTGGTTGGGCCGTCCGGGTGTGGCAAGACTACAGCCATGAAAATGGTAAACAGGCTGATTCCAATAACCAGCGGAAAGATCTTGATTGACGGTCAGAATATCAATCGTCTTGATACCATCGAACTGCGACGCAGTATTGGTTACGTGATCCAAAATATTGGTTTATTTCCCAATATGACTATTGGTGAGAATATCGCCACAATACCGAAACTGAAGGGTTGGGATCACGACCAGATTGCCGAAAAAGTGGAAAGCTTGTTGGAAACAATTAATCTCGCTCCAAGGGAATACATAGACCGGTATCCAAAGGAACTCTCCGGTGGCCAACAGCAGCGCATCGGTGTAGCACGCGCCATGGCCGCTGATCCGCCAATAATGTTAATGGACGAGCCGTTTGGGGCCATTGACCCGATCAACAGAGAACATCTCCAGGATGAATTTTTGAAAATTCAAGCGAAAATTAAAAAGACAATTGTGTTCGTTACCCACGATATTGATGAGGCCATAAAGATGGGCGACAAGATATGCCTTCTAAAAGATGGAAAGCTTATTCAATTTGCCTCTCCTGAAGAATTGCTCACTGAGCCTGCCAATGAGTTTGTCAAAGATTTTGTGGGAGGTGACCGCACCCTGAAGCGCCTCAATCTTCTTAAGATCAAGTCGGTTATGAAAACGGACCCTCCGGTAATCATGAACGATGAATCACCTGAAAAGGCAAAATCAATGCTCAAAGAGCTTAAGGTGGATCATCTTATTGTGGTAGATAATGAAAAACGGTTGATGGGTTATGTAGACCAGGAGGCGCTGACAAAAAAGGCCGACGAGGTGGGAGACATAGCGCGTTCTACAGACGCCTTTTTACCAGCCTCTTCCAGCCTTAAGGATGGTCTTTCCGAGATATTCACCCATGACGTGGGATATATTATCGTAGTCGATGAAGATAAAAGGGTTCTTGGGATATTAAGAGAAGAGGATATAAAAGAAATTTTGAGGAAATAGGGTTATGGAACCAAAGGTCATTTTTCCATTATTAAAGAGGATTATTCCCGTTGCGGCGATTATCTTGATCGTTATTTGGCTTTATCAGGTTTATGGCGCCTTAGATTATACCATAAAAAATTTGCCCGAGTTTTTTCGGCTGGTCTTTGAGCACTTTTTCCTGGTCATTGTAAGTATGGCAACTGCTGGAAGTGTTGGTGTGGGCCTTGGAACAATTATGACCAGGAAAGGCTTTGAGCGCTTTGGCTCCGCTATTATGGCAATAGTAAATATCTGGCAGAGTATCCCTTCTCTTGGAGTCATTGCCCTGGCATATGGTTTTTTGCCGTTATTGGGTCTTTCCGGAATCGGTGTTGTTCCGGCTCTGATTGCCCTTTTCTTTCACGCAGTGGCCCCTATTGTCCGAAATACATATGCCGGCATCCAGTCCGTTAGCAAGGATGTCATTGAGGCGGCAACCGGTATGGGAATGACCCCAAATCAAATC
>JBDRPB010000063.1:0-4944 GCA_043809485.1 Pseudomonadota bacterium
GTCAATGGCGACAAAAGAAGTATAGGCAGTCAACAGATTGTAGGTCAAACCCAGATTTGTGACCTCTTTGACTCTCTCATCTTGTTGATTAAGCCTGTTATAATCAGAAAGAACAGCTACCCGGTGCCGTGCCCACAGGTAACGCAGGGCTGAGTTGATCTCCAGAGGTTTGACACTGGTCGTATCAATTTTTTCCATAAAGGAGCTGTCTCCGGTAATACCTTGTAAGCGGATGTTTCCTTTGGGTCTTCCGCGCCATTTACCGAAAACAATGACAGGGCGATCAGCCAATACGTCGGGAACGCTTGGCGGCTCCACATCGTAAACCTCGAATTTATTAAAGCCGATCTTTACCCCTGTTAAAACGGGTGATTGGATAAGTTTTCTGAACTTTCCCGCTTTCTCAGGTGCTTCATCAGGCTTTGTAATGATAAAAGGCTCGCCCATTCCAACCCTTGCCATCCCCTCAATAATATACCGGTTAACGCTTGATCCGATTCCAAACGTAAACATATTGGCATTGCCGAGGTTATCCCGGATCAGGTCAAATGCCTCTTCTTCGACAGAGACATAACCGTCTGTGGCAATGACAACGCTGCGTGAGAACCCTTCTGCCTTTGGAAGTGAAAGAGCCTTTTTTAAGGCCGGTAAAAGCCTGGTGCCGCCGCCTCCACGCTGGCGCTCAATCATGTTTATGGCTTGGCTGATGTTTGGGGGGGTAGCGGACACAGACTGTTTGGACATTACAGACGACCCTCCGGCAAATAGCAGGACGTTGAACCTGTCGGTTGGCCTAAGGTTACCAATGAGGTCTTTAAGGAGCTTCTTGGATATGTTAAGGGGGAAACCATGCATGGAACCGGAGACGTCAACGATGAATATGTACTCGCGAGGGGGGATATATACTTCATGAACCCGTTTTGGCGGCTGTAGCATGAGCAGGAAAAAATTTTCGTCCTTTCCTTCAAACAAAAGGAGTCCCGTTTCGATCTTGCCACCGGCCAGCCTGTATTTCAGCAGGAAATCGCGGTTGGCACCATATTTTTCAGACGGGTCCAGTCTTACGGATGCAAAAGCACGTCCCTCATAGTTGACACTGACTTGATGCGAGGAGCAAGTTAGGTCCTGAATTGGGAGACCCGCACTCAGGTTGACTGCGATATGGAAGGTATACGTTGGAGATTCCCCCTGGTGTAGATAAGGATTCTCAATCCACTTTTCCCATGGCCCTGCTTCTGTTGATCTCTGTTCCGAGTAACGCGGGCCAACAACAGTCGGGTAAACAAACTCGTACACAGCATCAGTTGGAACCAGTAACTCGGTGTATTTAAGTTCAACCTTTATGACATCTGCCGGCAAAATGTTTGCCACGTTCATCTGGAATACATTAGGCCTGTATTGCTCAAGAAGCGACGCGCTTTTGCCCTCCTGTTTCGCCTGCTCGTATTCACGTCGTGCCTCTTCCCGCTTGCGAATCTTCGCAATAATAGTTCTCTCCCCTATGGTCATTTTCATCCCATAGATCGCCGCCCTTGTGGAGGCCGGAAAGATGTATATGGCCTCCAATGGCCTGTTTCCCTCGTTTTTATAGACCTGGGTCACAACGACATCCGCAATTACCCCTGAAATATCTACCCTCACTGATGTAGATTTAAGGGGCAGTTGATCCACTTCCGGATCGTCACTCTTCACAAAGAAATATGGTGATAGTGTTTTGTCGGTACCCCTCTCTAACTGCGCGCAGACATCATTTCCTAAAAGCATAGACGCAGCAAAGATCAATGATCCTAATATCCTGGTTTTGTATTTCATTTGCCTTACCTCCTCTTTCAATTTTTTCGACCTGTGCGATTAGGTGTAACTCATTGACATTTATTATCTTGTAGTGTGGGTTGAGCGGTTTTAGTCCAATGGGTTTCACTAATTTTACATAGCTTGCATGTCATGGTAATTAAGTAAAACTGTGTTAAAACAGCGAAACCCACCATCTTTTTGTCGTTCAACCCATCCTACAAAGAGTTTTAAGCATTAACCGCATAGCTCGAATTTTTTGACTGTTTGAACCATTAGACAAGGCAAAGGCAAAAAAGTTCCCAAAAATAGATGACGAGGCCTGAAGTTTGTATTGGGGATTTTATGAAGATATGAAACGGATTCGAATCTGGATAGTCCCTTGGCCATTTTCAGATATAGTTGGAGGGAAAGTATGGAGGATAGCCAAACGGTTTAATTTGTCATAAAAGGATTTATAATTTTTGGCAGGAATCTCTGCACGGATAGACTGTGGCCGCTCAGTATGCGGTTCATATTCTACCGATAGAGTTCTTCCCTCTGCAAGCATTATCAGTTCTTTCACTTTGATAAATGTATCATGTAAGCTGGAAAATGATGCCTGAGGTTCTTCCTCGAGCACAGGCCTTTCTTCTTCTGCAAATCCCGTGATCTGCTTTTTTCTCCTGAGCGTATCTGTTTTCATTTCAGCCTTTGGGGCTGTCGGTCTGGCCATCCTCGATCTTTCTGCATCCCTTTGTCGGGCTGGGGCCGCTTCTATGGATTCACTTGGCTCATAGGCTTTCCCTGGACCCTCTTTGTCTAATAAAAGCGTTAATTCAATGATTTCTCTTTTTTTCGCAGGCTGCTGCTCCGTTGCCTTTCCAGGAACAGGTTTGGATTTGAATGCTGCTCCTTTTCCTGACTGGCTAACCGCGTCCATAGCTGTTTTTTCCGTCACTTTAACATGTGTTGAGCTTTCAGGAACATCCGGAATCATTTTTTCTGGCTTTTGAATATACAGTATAGAAAAAATGAGGACGGCCATTGCCGTAGCAGTGGCAAACTCCAGTGGGATCTTTATCCTCCGTGGAACAAACAACATGCGCATTATTTTTCTAAAACTAACCCGCGGTTCCAAACGCTCATGAAGTTTTTCAAGGAAATCATCCGGGGCTTTAATTGATTCCACTGATCCTAATTCTCTAATCAATGTTTTCAATGAGGCAAGTTCTTCATTGCATTTAGGACAGGCCAACAGATGCTCATCAATTAGGGCTTTGGTCTGTGCATCTAAGGTGCCATCAATATATTCGGATAGAAGATCCTTGATTTTGGCACATTCCATTTTATAGCATTCCCCTCAATTTCTTCCTGAGTTGCTGTCTTGCCCTTGACAGCCTGGACTTTACTGTCCCAAAGTTAAGGCCAGTTATATTTGAGACCTCCTCATAAGAAAGTTCCTCAATATCACGAAGGACAACTACCGTGTTTTGGTCTGTGGGCAATGAGGCTATAGCCTTCTGAATCAACATCATTCTTTCTTTCTTTTCAAGTTCAACCATGGGGGAAGGCGTTTTATCGTGAATTTCCGCGGCATAATGGCCATCTTCTATTTTCCCCGGATTGTCTAACCATACCATCTTTTTCTTCTGCCTAAAGTCTGACGATTTGAGCCTGTTTTTGCAGGTGTTGGCTGCAATACGGTAAAGCCACGTGGAAAATGCTGATTCAAACCCGAATTTCTTTAAAGATCGGAAGACCTTTATGAATACGTCCTGGGCAGAATCATTGGCCTCCTGCCTGTCACCCAGGAACCAGTAGCACAGGTTATACAGCCTATCCTTGTGCCTTAGGACTAATGCATCAAATGCCGTTTTATCCCCTGCCTGAAAGGCCTTAACCAATTCGCCATCTTCTTTAGACGAACTGGTTGAATTTCGGATCTCTTCGTTCATCTATCTTAGACAATTCTGACCGAAAAATGTTCCGTTAACACAATTTTTCGCCCCCAATATGGTTTCCCCTAAAAAACCTTACATCATCATATCAGATAGCGTTATATGCCCTGGGCTATTCTTTTCCGTTTTGTGCCTGTTGGGCAAACAATTGGAACCGACGGGCTTCCTCCTCATTTCCTAACGAGGCATAGATTCGGCTTACTCTCTGAAAATAAAATGGGTTATTTTCCGGATCTTCCTGGGCCAAAGAAAGATACATTTCCAGCATTGCTGAAGAGTGCTGACCTAAATCAAAGCTGATATCTGCGAATTTTCGCTTGACAAAAGGATCAATGCGGGTATGACAGCCGCGGCATTGGTCCATAATTTTGGCATACATATCCCTGGCGTTTTCAAAGTCTCCCAGTGTCTCGAATGTTCTGGCAAGGGCCCTTGCAATAAGTTCGTTCCAGCCGTATTCTTTTATAAAATCCTGATAAAAAGATATTGCTTCCGAATAGTTTCCAGATTGAAACATGGCCTCGCCACGTAGTAGATAGTATGCTGAGGAGTTCTTGAGTTCATCCGGGCAGTCAGCAAGAAGAGCTTCAGCTTGATCGAAGGCCCCTGTCTCCCAGAAAACTTCGCAAAGAAGCTGGTAACCCGGCAATGCATCAGGGTGATATTGGAGAAATGTTTCCAGCAACTGGTGTGCTTCATCAAATTTTTCTAAGTTCATGTAGGCCGTGGCCAGCTCAAGGGGGATAAATGAATCCGGGGAAGGGTTTTCCTTCATGGCACGGGCAAAATAATCGGCTGCGAGGGCAAACTCTCCCCGGTTCAGTGCCAGATAACCGGATTTGAAGGGCTCTCCATAGGAAAAGTAAACCGCCCGCACTTCTTCGGGCAGAGTACCGCACAGCGCCATAAAATATTCATCTTCCTGTTCATCGGAGACTCCCTCGTCGTTTACCTGAAGGTCGGATACGTCAGTCTGGATGTCTCTCGCTGTTAGACGTTCCATTTCCAGCATACGATTTTCGATCGTGGATATCAACTCGGGGTCTTGTGTCAAGTCTATGGCTAATTGAAGCAAGTCACGGGCATCATCGTAATACTCCTGTTCCATCAGGGTTTCGCCAGTTTGGCTGTGCTCGAGCGCCAGGGCCTCTTTTGCTTGACGAAGTTTACCCTGAAGCCTTGCCTCTGATTCATCATAGCCGGACGACGTTTT
>JBDRPB010000064.1:0-5102 GCA_043809485.1 Pseudomonadota bacterium
AATCAACTCAGGTGAAGGCACGTCCCTGTAAATACCGAAATCGGGGCCCATTTTGGAATCCACGCCGCGCAGGAAAATATAATAAACTCCGCCGAAGTGTTTTTCATAACGGTAGCCGGGCATGCGGAGCCGCAGGTATTGATCCAGGGCCAAAGTGTAGATATAGTACTGTAAGGTGTACAATTCCTTTTTCATTGCCATAGTTAAGAGTGCCTGGCCATAGTCTTCGATTCGGCTCCCAAGGAAATTGGATTTCCAGTCAACTAAATAAAAACGGTCGCGCCACTGAAAGACCAGATCCATGAACCCTTTCATAAATCCCCTAATGGGAGAAAATTGAAGTCGCTCGATGGTTTCCGGAGGCCCTCCCGGAAATCGAAGATCCGCCCCATGCGTGCTCGAAGATCCACCGTAGACGGGTTGATGCCCCATGTTCGCTTGAAATAACCTTTCAAGTTTCTCCGGGGAAATAGATTTCAAAGGAAAGTAGAATTCCAACTCGTTCAAACGATCTCTATTCTGGATGCATGAGAATTTTAGATCTTCCGATCCAGGGTCCAGTGGCGCGTTAAGGACGGTTGTGATCGTACCACAAATGATGTCCAGCCAGTAGGATTCAAATTTGTATTCCCTGAGTTTATCTGCAACCAGGGCCTTCATAACAGCCGGTTCCCCTTCAGCAAAATCCAGGTGTTCCAGGACATCGTGCAGGAATGTCCCGGGCTTTGCACCTCTTGGAAAGGAAAAAATATCTAAGACCGGTTCTTCGGTGTCCAATTCTTGAAAATCTTTTTGATCACAGGCATCAGGAAGACTTATGGCATCCCGATCAGGCAATTCATCCGAGTGCCGCAGGCCCGATACAAGAGATGAAAAACTTGAAATGCGCCACTGCCGATCTATGGTCCCTGAAAATTTCCGGCAACTGAAGGTTTCCTCCCGGACTTGTAAAGGAGAATATGCCCTCCCCTGCTCCACCGGCATATCAGATAGCCCGATGCTTCCTCCGGCCCTGTCAACGGCAATTCTCAGGTCCGAAACCACATCTTCATCACTTAACCCTGCAAATTTATTGGCGATAGCATCAACAACATTTCTTTCTTCCCATGATTCAGGCGAGTGAAGAAGGTAAGCCGGAGCGGAAGTCTCAGCCTTGTTAAAGCGACCCCAGATGAAGTAGCAGCGGTTTTTTGCCCGGGTTAGGGCCACATAAAGGAGCCTCAGATTCTCCGCCAGGATTTCCTTCTCAGCAATTGGACGGTTTTCATCCATATGTGAAGAGCCAAGATCAAGAGTTAAGGTCATGCTGTGGGCTTCATCGTGGAACATAAAAGGATCTTTTGGTCTCATCATCCTGGAGCCGTCCCACGAAAAGGGGCAAAAAACAACAGGATATTCAAGGCCCTTACTCTTATGGATAGTCACAAGTTTGACAGCATTCTCATCACTTTCGAGACGCAGGGGGTGTTCTTCGAACCCGGGCGTACTTCCATCTCTCTGCTCTGAAAGCCATTTGAGCAGATCTGCCATACCTAACTTCTTTTGAACGGATTTCTGGTGGAGGACTTCCGAGAGATGCAGCAGGTTTGTATTGCGCCGCTCTCCATCGGGCAAAGACATGAGGCGGGGCTGGACCTTTTCTTGTATTAGCAGATATCTAAACATGCGGATAAAACCGCGCTCATTCCAAAGATCGTGAAATGTCTTGAATTTAACAAGCCAGTTTTCCCACCCGGTTTCATCCTCCAGCAGGCCACAGATTTCCTCACCGCTGACACCCATTATATCGGTCGTCAGGCCGGCTCTTAAGAGTCGTTCATTGCCGGGTTCTGCAATTGCGGCAAGAAGCCTCTCCATTTCCATGGCTTCATGTGTATCAAAAAGGTCGCCCGTACTGTAAAGAACGCTCGGGATATGAAGGCCTGTGAGGGCTTCCTGCATAAGGCGCGCCTCTGCGTTCGTGCGCACCAATACGGCAATGTCACCTTCTCTTAAATACCTGATGGGGTCAGCTCTACGCTCTTCATATGAACTGTCAAGAGTATAGACCTGACCCATCCGCCCTAAAAGCCTCGAAATCTCCGCTGCCACAGCCTGAGGAATCATTTCCCGGGCCTTAGCCTTAGTAAGCGACTTTTCAGACCCGGTTATTTTGCCTGCCTCTACAAACCAAAGTTTAAAAGGCGGTTCAGATTGTCCGTTCAGCCTGAGAACAGTGATGTCTTTCCTCTCTGCGGGAACAGCCGGCTGAAATGGTATTTCATCATAGACAAAGGGATGTTCTGTTTGGGTAAAAACGGCATTTATTGCAGCAATCAGGTCGGGATCGGACCGCCAGTTTTCCCTTAGAGTGTACTGGGATTTCGCGTCACCTTTCGCCTTCATGTAGGCAAAGATATCAGCACCTCGGAACCCGTATATGGCCTGCTTGGGATCGCCGATCAAAAAAAGTATCCTGTCTTCGGTTCCGAAAACCTTTTTAAAAATAGCGTACTGGACCGGGTCCGTGTCCTGGAATTCATCTATCAAGGCAGCCTTGAATTTGGCCCTTATTGCCCCTGCAAGATATACCCCGCTTTTTCCCTCCAGGGCTTTATGCAGTTTAAGCAGAAGGTCATCAAAAGACTGAATATTTTTCTCCCCTTTTTTCCTTGTAAGCTCATTTCTTGCATAATGAAACAATTCTATTTTTAGCCCTAACAGATGCCGCTTAAAAATGTCTTCAAGGTCGTCAAAGGCATTCTTTAACCTTTCGCAGCATTCAAAAAACGGATGCACAGGTGGGGCATAATTTTTTTTCAAAGAAATTTCGATTTCACTGGCAGTAAATTTTTCAAATCCTTTGAATAATATTGGATTATGGCAACGGGATTTTACATAGTGGTCCATAGACTGGATCCAGATTGGGACATTCGCTTTTCTATATCTATTCCTGTTTAGGCCTTCATAAGTGGCAAGGATTTCTTCAACCTCCTCTCTCGCTGACTTCCAGGCCTTTGAAATTTCCTTAAAAGACACACTGAATTCATTCTCCTGTTGAGAGGAATCCGGAATTCCAGTATCAGGAATAATCTTCAGGTATGGCTGGGAGACCCTGTTGGAGAGTAAGGAAAGGAGGTTGTCCGGGCTGAAATCGTTGTTCAGCGCATAGTTCACAAAAAGAGGTGAGGCCTCATAGAAGTGTTTTCGCCAGAAATCATCAACAATTTCCTGCTTGAGTTTCTCCTGGTCAGTCACAAGCTCGGTATCAAAGAGGCTACCGCTTTCAAAGGCGTTTTCATGAAGCATTCTCCTGCAGAATCCGTGTATGGTAAATATGGTCGCCTGATCAAAGCTTCGGAGTGCTTCATTCAGTCGTCGCAATGCTGTCTTCGGATTCTTTGTTTTTCTCAGTAGACCGTTCAGCCAGGCATCGTCATCCCGGCCACCAGAGAATGCCCCAATGGCCTCCCACAGCTTTGTTCGAATCCTGTCCTTCAATTCCTCAGTGGCAGCCTCAGTAAATGTGACCACGAGGATTTCGTTGACAAGGAGACCCTTCTCAAGAACCAGCCTGAGAAACAGCCCGGTAATGGTATGTGTTTTCCCCGTACCGGCGCTTGCCTCTATAAGGCTTGTCCCTTCAAGTGGGCTATTCAATAGATCAAAATTCTCAGCGCCTGTCATTTATATATAGATCTCTTTCTGGTGCTCCAGTAACGGCCCAAAGACTTCTTCTGCAATATGCTGAAATTCTGAATCCAGGGGGTCCGTGTTCCCAAAACACAGTTGATAGTAGGCATCTTCGCGCTCACCTGAAGTGAAATCATTTCCATTCCAGGTGCTATGGGCCTTTTCCAGGGCATCCTCCAGGGGTTTTTCCTTATCAAGGGCCAACTGTGCGTAATCCCATGAGGATCTTGGAAAAAAATGCAGCGGCATTATCAGCCCTGCCCAATATTTCTCAAGTAAGTTTTCAAGAATTTCTTGACTGCTTTCCACGGGTGGAAATTCATAGGCCACCCACTGGGGTTCCTTGCTCTTAGGGCTCAAGCCCGCTAACATGCTAATCCGGGGATAGTGATCAGCCACAAGGCTATTCAAAAATAAGTGTTGAAACCATATACTAAGGAGGTCTTTCGGCTTGATACGAGTATAGCGGTATTTGATCAGCCTTTCCGGATAAATGGCATCAATCCTGCCGGTCAGTCTGAAACTGGATATACAAATACCCGCATCGAGTGGCACGAGCTTTGGTTCCTCCATGTATGACGAAATTTTTTCGGAAAAACGCGCGGTCCCCGATCTCATGTCTTCAAATATGCACTCTCCTACAGTCCCGTGCGGGAGCTGACCCACAGCCCGGGCCAAAGGCAGGAAATCATCAGGATCTTTTCCTGCAAGTTCTCTTTTCACGAGGCTTTGCTCAAGCTGATACTTTTCCAGCCCCTTAAGTTCAAAGGGTTCCCTGTCCTCCAGTCTTAACTCCCTTTCCTCAAGGTAAACCCTCAGGCGTTTTTCGAGCAGAAAGCGTGCCGGGTTGCCAAAAAACCGGGATAGATCATTAAGATCTATGGTTTTCCATTCCGGCTCCGGCGGATCAGCAAGCCTTGTAGAAATAAAAGGCGCAGGAGACTTACGCGGTTTCAGAATGCCTTGGGCGGCCTCGAGATTTTCCCCGGAATAACTGAAAAACTTCTCGTCTTTTTTGAAATATTCCGGGCTGAAGGCCTGGAGTCGATGTTTTGTAGCAATATGTTCCAGGATATTTTTTTCAGGAATTTCAAAGCCCTGCTCAATGTAATCCATAAGTTCACTTACCAGGACAGAAGGCGGGATAAGGCTGTTATCCTGGATACTTTGTCCCACGTAACTGATATATAATTTTGCCCTTACCGAAAGCATGACCTCCAGAAAGAGATATCTGTCGTCATTACGGCGGGAACGGTCGCCCGGTTCAGGATGCATTGCCATAAGATCAAAACCGAGTGGCTTGGACTCCCTCGGATAGGCATCATTGTTCATACCCACAAGACAGATGACTTTGAAGGGAATGCTTCGCATGGGCAGCATGGCACAGAATGTAACGCCGCCGGTAATGAATCCAAACCCGAAACCTTCTT